>JBDRQK010000315.1:0-2636 GCA_043826315.1 Chloroflexota bacterium | reverse complement strand
CTCGGTCTTGGTTCTGGCATCCGGCAGACCGTGGGCAGCGATCGAACTGGGGAAGAAGAACTGCATGGCTCGTTCCCTTTTTTCCGATTTATAGGCTGCCAGCAGGAGCAATTGCAAGGTTCCTTCCACGTTGACTTTGTGGGCTTCTTCCGGCATGCTTTCGGCTTTGGAAGATAAGAATGCAGCCAGGTGATAGATGATCTCAAAATCATGATCATAAAAAACCTTGGTCTTGTTGAGCATGTCACCCTGAAAATGCTGGCTGACGTAAAGCTGGATACTGGCTGGTAAGGGTGCCAGGTCTGAGGTGATGATTTGGAATCCCCCGCGTTGTGCCAATCCCTGGATAAGCGCCTGGCCGATCTCTCCGCAGGCACCTGTGACGAGGACTTGTTTTTCGCTCATACTCTGCTCCTTGACGAATAAGGGAAAGACCCTAATAATTAAATAGTCAGGTATCTTCTCAAAAACCAGGGGATGCTTGCCTTGAGGTTTGAGATGATACAATGCTGTTCATAAAGAACAGGATAATTTTACAACACCTTGCCTGAAAACACAGGCGATATATGCAACCGGTAATATGGATTAAACTCACATGGTTTTCACTCGTAACAAACTAAGAATTGTTGTTTTGTTGGTCACCAGCCAGATATTGGCAGCCTGTTCTGGCTTCAATCAAACTGCAATACCGACCTCCACACTGGTATTGCCGACTCCGACGGAAACCGCCACCATCAACTGGTTCCCGGCCACAAATACACCTACGCCGCTCCCGCTGCAGGCAGCCACACCAACCCCTGGAGTTGTTCCCGGAGTGGGGTCTCTGCTTTTCAGGGATAATTTTAGAAATGCAAACCTGTGGACTGCCACGACCTCAATTGCAGGTAACAGTATCGTCAGCAATAACCAGCTGACGCTGACCCTTTCTGAAGGTACCGACATGCAGACCATCACCAGTTTGCGCATGCAGCCTCAGGTCAGTGATTTTTATGCTGAGATCAATACTCAACTCAGTCTGTGCCGTGGAAAGGATCAGGTGAGTCTGCTTTTTCGTGTGACTTCAGCTGCCGATTTTTACCGTTACAGTGTCTCCTGCAGCGGAGAAGTGCGATTGGAAAGGGTGGTCTCCGGAAAACCATTTGTGATCCGGGATTGGACACCCAGTCCGGATGCACCATTCGGGGCACCGGGAGAGATAAAGATGTCTGTCTGGGCTTTTGGTCGGGATCTACGATTTTTCCTGGATGATCAATTCCAGTTCAATATCAATGATCAATTCTTTTCACAGGGAGGCCTGGGTGTGTCCATCCGCTCTGATTCAGGCAACCCCATGAGCGTCAGTTTTTCCAAACTGATTATCCATGCCGTGCCTTAGTATGCTGTCCTAGCGCTTCACACAGCCTGGGCCCTGAACCATTTACCATTGCAATGGTTCTTCCCGATCATTCAGAAGGTAAACTCGATTGATGAAATGAGTCATATGATGAGAAACAATTTGAACGACATGGATCCTAAGAATTGGCTGAAATTTCAGAAATCCTGGTTTATCCACAATCCACCGCCACGCAAAAAAGATGTGCTCCTGCATCCGGCCAAATTTCCGGAAACATTGGCGCAGGAGTTCATTGAATTTTTTACAAAACCCGGGCAGATGGTTCTGGACCCGATGTCAGGAACCGGCTCGACCCTGGTAGCAGCCTTGCGCTGCGGGCGCAATAGCCTGGGGATCGAGCTGAATCCAAAATATGCAGAGATTGCCCGCCAGGTGATCGCCGGGGAAATGTTCTCCCTGGGAGCTCCAGTTGTAAACCTCTCTGCCCGGATCATCACGGCAGATGCTGCCAGGATTCATGTTGGGGAGCTGCCTGTCATCGATTATGTCTTCACCTCTCCCCCTTACTGGGATATGCTGCATGTCAAGGGCGCAGAAACTCAAAGGAAGCGGCGCTCATCACATGAATTGGATGTGCTTTATTCGGAAGACCCTTCCGACCTGGGAAATATCCACGACTACGATATTTTCATGGAACAACTGGTAGAGATCTATGCCAGCTTGAAGTCTTGTCTGCGTCCGAAGGCTTATTTGACCATCGTGGTCAAGAATGTTAAGAAGGGGGGGAGAATCTACCCCCTGGCTTGGGATCTGGGGAGAGAACTTGGTAAAGTATATGTTTTGAAGGATGAAAAGATTTGGTGCCAGGATAATCAGCGCCTGGCTCCCTTTGGCATGGGCTCAGCCTGGGTCAGCAATACCTTCCACCATTATTGCCTTCAGTTCAGGAATGAAGGCTGATTCCTTGAGATTTGCAACATTATTGCAAATCTGATCATCATGGTAATTTTGAGCATGGAATTAGGGGATCACCAATGTTTTTTGAGACGAAGCCTTTTCGATCAATATTTTTGTTATTCAGGATTGTTCCATAACGCCAGGTGGGCGCATCGCAGTAATTGCGCATCCATTTTTTCCACTTTGCGGTCGTAGGTCAGATAGCCATTGACCTCGATCTCAACATCTGTCGTCTGGGTGTAGATCGCGGCTGTCAATCCTTGAGCAATGAGAGGTTTCAACTCGTTTTCCAATAATGCCAGATAAGCATTGGTCAGCAAATCGCTGGATTCATAGAAGCGATAAC
>JBDRQK010000314.1:0-2103 GCA_043826315.1 Chloroflexota bacterium | reverse complement strand
TCGGAAATGTCGACAGGAGCTTCACCATGATCGAAAACAGCTACGGCAACAGCCTCCAGGTCTTTGAGAGAAACACCAAAATCGGTAAATACCTTCGTGATGGCAGTGAAATCGAAATCTTTCAATTCAAAGCGTTGTACTGAGTCTGGAAGGGAGGCAGCTTCGTCCTCAGATAGCAAGGTTATTCCAAGATCAGCTACTTTTGCCAAATCATCATCGATCGTTTTCGCAGCCTGCTCAGTTGCATAAACTGGGAGACCAGCTTTGGTATGTGCTTCTATCGCCCATGAGGCAGGTCCACCTCCCATTGTGACGCCTGACAGCAGAATGGGGTTACGGTTCTGAGTGGCTGTCTTGATGCTCCTGTAGATGCGCATGGTTGGGGAAGGTAGGATCAGTTTGAATCCGTTCTCAATATCCAGCCTGGAATCGTAGAGGAATATATCCTGAGTACCTGTGCCAATGTCAACAGTAAGAATTTTCATATAGATTTAGGCTCCATTATGGCGATCAGAATAATTATTATACTAACATCTTTGAATCGATTGAGATATGGGTTCAGAATTAAAAAATAGTGCTGATTTAGCCTATTTGAGCTTCTGCAATTTCTTTATGAACTAAAAGGGTTACAAGGGTATAATTGAACCATGAACTAATGCCTTCTGATCGCTTGATTTTAGCCTCAGTTCATCGATCATTCTTTAAATTCCACCTGGTCAGACTGGTTGGTGGCAAGTAAATTGAAGATATGAAACAATCATCTATCAGCACTTTCGATTGGATAGGGTTTGCATCAACAAAAGGTCCTTTTGGATGGTTATCAATAAAATACAACATGTCAGTGAATGCTGACAGGTAAAGGGGCATAAATTTTTGTGCCCCCCACCTTTCATTGAGAAATTTCACATTGATAATGGATTGTCTTGGAAAAAGTTGATTCCATATTAGGATTTACCCAGGATGTGTGAGGACTTAAATGGATCAAAATAAAAAAAATATACAATTAAATTTCATATTGTCAATAATAGCGTTCCTGGAATTGATCTTTTCAGGGGTGTTTACGCTTCTTGTTTCTCCAGACCCAAAAAACGCCTGGATTTTTGGTTTTTCCAAACAGCGTTGGGCACTTGCAATAATTATTCTTCTTCTGGCGTTTTTGTTTCTTATCTCCGGCAGAATCGCTAAAAAAATTAATACAACCTTTAATAATTTCATATCGAATAAAATATCTGGATCTTGGTATAAGGTTTTTTTAGTTGCGGTCTTTATTTTAATCCTGTGGGGATGGCTTTCCATTTTTTGTCCACCTTATTTATTCTCCAAATGGGCAAATTATTACAAGCGTCTTCGTCCATTATCGATTGCGATCGGGCTGATTGCATTTCAATTTACAGTATTCCCATTTGTTTCAGCCAATAAGGATAAGATATTTTTTTTCACTCGCTTTGATCGGAAGGAACCATCCTTCAGGATCCCAATATTTTTTATTGTTTGCCTGATAATTCTGGTTGTTTTTATCGGTACCACAAAAATTGGTTTGGCAAAAGATACGGCATTTTGGAACGTTCTTGGGATCCCTATAACTGGCTTGCAGTTCTTTTTTGTAGTGATCGCCATAAGTCTGGGGATATTTTTTCCAACCGCGAGAGATCAAGCTCTTCCTTCAAAAGGGATTTCCAGGTTTAATAGATTTCTACCTTTTCTGATCTATTTTGGGACAGTTCTGGTCTGGGGACTGACCCCAATGCTCAAGCATTTCTTCTCCCTTCAACCAACCATGCCAACTTTCCAACCTTATCCCTGGTCAGATGCCAGGTGGCTTGATCTGGGTGGTCTGTCAATTTTAAAAGGGTATGGCATAAATTTTCACCATCCCTCCGACAAACCCCTTTACATGGTATTTCTGGCAGCCTTGCATTTGATTGCTGGTTCCAATTATTCATTAATTACCTGGTTGCAAATTCTTGTTGTCAGCCTTACGCCAGTTCTTCTGTTTTACTTCGGCAAGAAGTTTTACAATCCGAGTTTTGGATTCTTCCTGGCACTGATCATGATCCTCAGGCAAAGGAATGCCATAGTTCTTTCATACAAGATAGCTTCAGT
>JBDRQK010000313.1:0-4642 GCA_043826315.1 Chloroflexota bacterium | reverse complement strand
CTTCGGGACGGTATTACTCAACACTCTGCAATTGTAATTTTTATTTTCCCATGATATAATATTTTAGGTATTTTCGGAAAATATGGATAAAACTCTCTCCCACCGTCAGCAGGAAGTTCTGAACAAATTAGTGGATCTCTATTATGAAGCAGGAGAACCGATCCACTATACCACCCTGGCCAAACACCTTGGAATCGGAGGGGTAAGTACTTATGAAATGCTGCGACTGCTGGAAAAACACGGGTTGGTCGAGGCAGAGTACCAGCGACCTGAGGCAGCGAGCGTACCAGGCCGTTCCATGGTGGTTTTTCGACCCACACCATCTGCGATCCAACGTTTGAAGCTGCCGGTTGGAAAAGAGGGGCGTGGCATGGAAGAATGGGGGTTATTAAAAGAACGCATATTACAACAGATCCAGGATCACCGCGGAAAGAATTTTAAAACACTGATGGATGAGTTACTCGAGCATGTTCATGATCAACCGGGCTCGCTTCCCAACCTGGCAGGCATTGCAACCGCAATCCTGGTCAATTTAAAATTCCTGAATGCAAAAGATGAAGTTTCAGATCTTAAAAGTTCTTTATCCACAAAAGGATTACCAGGGGTTGCCAGCCTGAGTGCACTGATCGGAACGGGTATAAATTTTTCAATCTCCAAGCGCCTGTATTCCGGATTGCAAGAGCTTTTATTGAACCGGGCAGGTCAGATCATGACGGCCATCGCCACCCTTAATGCCGAGGCGGTAAGCCGATTAAGAAGCCTGCTGGGTGAAGTAGCAAGCAATCTATAAAGTATGAAGGTTTTTTTTGGCTTATTTTTTCGTTTTATTCGGAAATTGGAATGGGATCCCCAAGAGAGGGTGAAGACCAGATCTTTACCAGAAGTGACACGGTCTAACCAGGTCCCGTATTGACCTGAATTGTAATCATTTTCCTACACACTACCCACGGAGAAACAAACATGAAAAAACAAAAAGTTGCAATCATCACGGATGGAGCCTGTTCCCTGACACCCGCATTGGGGAAAGAATACGGTCTGCATGTCGTGCCGGTGCATGTCAGCTTTAACGGGAAGTCGTACAAATCCGGGGTGAATCTGGATGCAGATGAATTCTACCGCTTGCTGCGCACATCCAAGGAACTGCCCACGACCTCCCAACCCACCGCCATGGATTTTGTGAACTCCTTTAAAGAACTGGCTGAAGAGGCAGACGAAATTTTGGCGGTCGTCGTGTCCCATCATTTGAGCGCCACACTCCAATCTGCATTGATGGCGCAACAGGAGTTTTCGACAGTACCTGTACACGTGATCGATTCTGAATCGGTCTCGCTTGGATTGGGTATGATGGCGATCGCGGCGGCACGCGCGGCAGCACAAGGACAGGACGCCCAGCAGATCCTTCAACTGGTGGAACGCATCAAGGAATCGATCAACATCATCTTCACCGTGGATACGCTCGAGTACCTGCACAAGGGCGGACGAATTGGTGGTGGAACGGCTTTCCTGGGATCTGCATTGAAGATCAAGCCCATCCTCTACGTCAAAGATGGTCGCATCGAGCCGTTGGAAAAACAACGCACACAGAATCGTGCGATCGCCCGCCTGCTGGAGTTGATCGAAGAAAAAGTTGGCACGTCAGAAACCATTTTTGCCATCCTGCATTGTGATGCTGAAGAAGAAGCCAACAAACTGGGTGAGCAAGTCAAAGCGAAATTCAATTGCGCCGACCTGATCGTCGCTGAGGCTGGCTCGGTCATAGGTACACACGCCGGCCCGGGAACTCTCGGTGTGGTTTTCTATCCAGCTTCTGCCTGACAGAAAATAGCAATTAAACGATAGCACAAGTCCTGGCTGTAAGCCGGATGCCTGCGACCTCCACTACCATGAAGAGGTTCCAGCCGTCCGGCATTTTTTATGTCCCTCCCGGGTCGCTCCGGAGGCAGGTGTTGAGGCGGTTTTCCGACCTGTTTCTTGATGACTTCGACCATAATTCCCATGCCCTGGGAGGGCTGAATACTCTCCCCCACAGGCTGCAAACGGCTGCATTTCAGGTGCGGTGTGGTAGAATCACAGGTATGCAACATTTAGATAAAACAACTCTGCCACGACCGCCGGGACTAGTAGCTGCCCTGGGAGCCGGTTTTGATATCACTGCCAATCATATTGCCATCATCCTGATGCCAATCGTATTGGATGTGTTTCTGTGGCTGGGTCCGCGCCTGCGGATGAAAACTCTGCTGCAGCCAGTAATGGACCAATTGGCAAATGCAGCCATCCCGGCTTCAGCTTCCCTGCCAGATGCAGCCAGCCTGCAACTCCTGTGGTCCGAATTCTTAACCCGCTTCAATCTTTTCGGGTTGTTGCGCACTTTTCCATTGGGTGTATCCAGCCTGATGAGCGCAGGAGTGACGGATCAATTGCCCCTGGGTGCACCCATCACCTGGCAGGTTTCCTCCTATGCGGGGATGGTGACAGGCTGGTTCGCGATCATCCTGAGTGGCTGGCTGCTGGGCAGTCTCTATTTCCACTGGGTGTCGGGCATAACCTTTGGACCGGATGAAAAACGTTCCCTGAGGCGGTCCATTGTGCAGAGCGGACTATTGTCAATCACCTGGCTGGGATTGGCGCTGCTGATCGGCTTGCCTGTATTGCTGGGTTTCTCGCTCCTGGCACTGATAAGTCCCACGGTGTCTCAAATTGGCATCTTCATTATTATGCTGCTCGCCATCTGGATCATCCTGCCAGTCTTCTTTTCGCCTCACGGCATCTTTACCTATCGACAGAATGCATTTGCATCGATCCTGCAAAGCCTGCGCATGGTGCGCTTTACGCTCCCGACCAGTGGTTTGTTCCTGCTGAGCAGTTTCCTGATCAGCGAGGGGCTGAGCTACCTGTGGAGAATTCCCCCCAGTGAATCCTGGTTGACCCTGGTTGGAATTCTCGGGCACGCATTTATTTCCACCAGTCTGCTGGCTGCCAGTTTTATTTATTATCGGGATATCAACCTGTGGTTGGAAGCTGTCCTTCAACTTATAAAGACCAGACAAACGCCAGTTGAGAAACCTGCCTGAGGAGACCAGGGTTGCCAGCGTTCCAATATTTCAGACAATAGGGATCACCACCGTCAGGTTCATCAGCCAGTTACCTCTCCGTGCACAACCTGGAAGCTGTGCAATGAACCTGCCAGATAGGTGGTCGAAAGCCTACTTATTCTTCTTTTTGTAAATTTCGGCATACCTGATGTGCGGGTTTGAAATGAGCAGATCTACCCTTGCCGGAATATTTTTGGAGGTATGCAAGTGGCAATAGATAAAAATACAAGTTACGATGCAAAAGATATCCAGGTATTGGAAGGTCTGGAAGCCGTCCGACGACGCCCGGGCATGTACGTGGGTGGCACGGATATCAAGGCATTGCATCACCTGGTCTATGAAGTGGTGGACAACTCGGTCGATGAAGCCCTGGCCGGGGTATGCACCCATATTGAGATCACCATCCACGAGGACAGCAGCGTAACCGTAAATGACAACGGGCGCGGTATTCCGGTTGGCATTCACCCCGAGAAGAAGAAATCAGCCCTGGAAGTGGTCATGACCATGCTGCACGCCGGTGGCAAGTTTGGCGGCGGCGGATACAAGGTATCGGGCGGGTTACACGGTGTGGGTGTTTCTGCCGTAAATGCGCTCTCGGAGTGGTGCGAGGTGAGCGTGCGAAGGGAAGGACAGGTTCACTTTCAACGATATGAACGCGGTTATCCCCAGGCCGAGGTAAAGGTCATCGGCAAGGTCAAACGCGAGGATACCGGCACTTCCATAACCTTCAAGTATGACACGACCATCTTTGGAACTGAACTGGATTACCGCTTTGAAACGCTCTCGCAGCGATTCCGCGAAATGGCTTTTGTGACGCGCGGTATCACCATCAACTTCCTGGATGAGCGCAACGACAAAAAATTGACCTTCTACTTTGAGGGCGGTATCACCTCCTTTGTGCGTCACTTGAACAAGAACCGGGACACCCTGCACCAGGTGATGTATGTTGAAAGAGAAGTTGACGGCATAGGCATTGAGACAGCCATCCAGTTCACGGATGCCTATACCGAATCGGTTTACTCGTTTGCAAATACCATCAATACCATCGATGGAGGCACCCACCTGACCGGTCTGCGGTCGGCAGTGACACGCGTCATCAATGACCATGCCCGCAAGAATAACCTCATCAAGGATTCCGACCCCAACTTTTCGGGCGAGGACACACGTGAGGGCTTGACCGCCATCGTCAGCATTAAACACCCGGATCCGCAGTTTGAGAGCCAGACCAAAGTCAAGTTGATGAATCCGGAAGTGCAGACCATCACCCAGCAGGTGGTCGGCGAGGCTTTCTCCACCTTCCTGGAGGAAAATCCGCAGGCTGCGCGAGCCATCTCCAACAAGTGTCTGACCTCAGCGCGAGCCCGGGATGCAGCCCGCAAAGCACGCGACCTGGTCATCCGCAAATCTGCTCTGGAGAGCATGACCCTGCCTGGCAAGCTGGCAGACTGCTCTGAGCGTGACCCTGCCCGAACGGAGCTTTATATCGTGGAGGGTGATTCGGCTGGTGGTTCTGCCAAACAGGGCAGGGACCGCCATTTTCAAGCCATCCT
>JBDRQK010000312.1:0-7686 GCA_043826315.1 Chloroflexota bacterium | reverse complement strand
AAGCGGGTAATTGGATTGTTGACCGCAGAAAGCACACGGTAACCCGACCTCGCCATTTCCATGACAAGGTGGCTGGAAGCTCCGAAAGGGTCCAGGATAAATGCTCCGGGTTGAATTCCGGACTGCAGCAGGTGAGTATTAATTACACCTATAGGTAAAACAGGCAGGAATCGTCCCAAAGGACCGGGTTTGGAGGGTTGTTCCCCTGGAAGAAAAGCATGTGCAGAATAAATATCCATATCTGATTATCAGTATAATGGTTTGAAGCTAAATTTCAAGAAGGGAAAGATATCATTCTGGAGTAAAAATTAACCACCGGTCATCATTATGCAGATCATATAGGGCTCAAGTTCCAGAACGCCATTCTTGTATGGCGTGCCACCTGATTCTGGAATAAGAATATCCCAATTATTCTCGGTAACCGTCTTATCCAAACTGGTCTTAATCTTCCGTTTTGAGTAATTTATAGCCACCAGGATTGTTTGCCCGGGGATTTGGCGTAAGAAAGCCAGCACATGCTTTGATTTGGAAATCAGCGGTTTGTATTTACCCTGGCGTAAAGCCGGGAATTGCTTCCTCAAATGAATCAATGTGCGTGTAAGATGGAGCATTGAATTGGGGGTCTGCTCCTGGCGGGAGACATTACGTTCTTTGTAATCCGGGTGAACAGGAAGCCAGGGTTGGGTATTCGAAAAACCAGAATAAGTAGAATCATCCCATTGCATTGGTCCCCGGCAACCATCACGACCCTTGTAAAATGGCCAAAACCGTATGCCGGGTGGATCCATGACCTGACTATGTTTCAATCGTAAATCCCGCATGCCTATCTCTTCGCCATAATATAAGAATGGGGTGCCTCTCAAGGTCATCAATAGCGTCATAGCAAACCGGGATTGGAAATCTTCTTCCTTGCGGGAATATCTACTGGCCGCGCGTGGCAGGTCATGATTGCTCATAACCGTTGTCGGCCAACGTTCATCCTTAAATATTTCTTCCCGCCTTAGAATTTGTTTGAGCACCCAATCAGGATTCCATGGGAAGAACAGGTCACCTTTTGTAAAATCAAAACTAAATGCGGCATGTAAAAGTTGATCTCCAACATAACTGGCTGCTTTTTCAGGAGTAGCCATAAATGTCTCGCCAACAGAATACCGTTGAGAGTATTTTTCAAGAAGTTTGCGAAACTCTTTCAGAAAGGTCAGCATCTCGGGCTGATTGGAGTCATGCAAGTGTTCTTGCCGATCAAAACCGCGCAATCCGAGCTTTACAGGATTATCTCTAAACTCCCGATCTTTGAAATAGACATTGAATACATCCAAACGGAATCCATCCACCCCGCGTTCCAACCAGAAACGGACAACATCCAGCTGGGCCTGGCACACTTCAGGTTTGTGCCAATTCAAATCCGGTTGTTCTGGAAGGAACATATGGTAATAATATTGACAAGTTGTGTCATCGAATGTCCATCCAGAACCGCCGAACACAGCTTGCCAGTTATTCTTTTTCTCTCTCCAGAGATACCAATCTCTTTTAGGATTGACCAAGCTGGAGCGGGATTCCACAAACCAAGGATGCTGATCGGATGTATGGTTTAGAACCAGGTCGAGCACGATCCGGATGCCACGGGTATGAGCCTGTTCCAGCATGTGATCGAAATCTTGAAGTGTGCCAAAACGTTCATCTACCTGCGTATGATCACTGATGTCATATCCAAAATCCGCATCGGGAGTAGGGTAGAAAGGAGAAAGCCAGATAGCATCGATCCCAAGCTGAGCCAGGTAGTCCAGGTGAGCCGTTATTCCAGGAAGGTCACCCAGTCCGTCATTGTTGCTGTCTGAAAAAGAACGCGGATAGATCTGGTATATGACTCCATCCCGCCACCAAAGGTAATCATCCATAGCAAAAATCCTTCCTTATATAAAGTGTTACAATTGAAAATCAGTCTGTTAAGTTGAAAATAACGGGTTTAACATAATCCATGCCACCCAATATTGAACTAATTCTTTTAGTTGAAAACGATCCGGAGATCTGTGATATGATCTCCCGCCAGATTTTGCAGCCTCTAGATTATCAGGTTAGAGTGGTTCCTGAAGCCAGCAAAACCATTCAACGAGTGATTAAGTTTACACCGGATTTGATCATTTCTGATAACAAACAATTGGGTTTAAGTGGGAAAGACCTAATAGCAGCATTAAACACACAAGGTTTGCTAATGCCTATTATTGTGATCTCAAAAAAGGGGGAGAAAAACGAGGTTAAACAGGCTTTTCAACTGAGTGCATATGATTATTTGCTCCGACCCGCCAGGGACGCCGAGTTTGTGCGTGTATTGGAACGTAAATTAAAACTCCTGGAGAAAATAAAGGCTTTGTCAAGGATGAATTGCAACAGATTACAAATCCAATCGAGTTATAGTTATCAGGCAGGATGGGTATGCTGACAATTGAACAGCAGCAGGCTATAATAATCATCAAGGAAGGTTTCCAGCGAAATCTGATTTGGATTGGATCTATTTCCCAGCCTCTAGAAAAAACCAGGAATGGAAAGTAGAAACGATGTCTACATCTGACTTGATATTATTGGCTCTTGATAATGAACAGGTACTGCAGTTGTTTGAGCGTTCTCTGACTGCAGTCTCGTATCGCGTTACCATCGCACACAACCGGGATTCTCTGGATAAGACCTTGCAGAATACTTCTCCTGCCCTGGTGATCATTGCCGATCACTTTTCAGGTGGGACTGGTTTGGAAGTATCCAACGATATGATCGATCGCTTTCCAACCATGCCAGTGCTGCTCTTTGCCGCACAAGAATCCATTGATCTCCTGCGCAGTGCCATGAAAGCAGGTATTAGTGATTGCTTGTTTCCTCCATTAAAACCAAGTGATATCGCCATTGCAGTAGAATTAGCCATGAAAAAATCCTTGCGGATCGGCGACTGGACGCGTCGTGAAGTAAAGAGGACAACAGCATCCCTTGAACAAAGAGTCAATGAACTTCAAAGATTAGAGACCATATTTGATCATATTGAAGATGGAGTCATCATTCTGGATTCAAATGATCATATTTTGCTTGTCAATCCGGCCGCACGCAGGGTTTTTGAAATCGGCCAAGAGGAAATCAGTGGAAATAATATTTTCGATATTATCCCTCACCAGGACCTGCGCCATTTGATAACAATGGGGAATGTCAATCCTCTCCAATTTCAAGAAATCAGGTTTGAAGATGAGCGTGTATTTAATGCTCAATTCGCCTCCATTCCAGGCATTGGCAAAGCCGTGACCTTGCAAAATATTACCTATCTAAAGCAAATCGACCATATGAAGAATGAATTTGTCAGTATGGTATCACACGACCTGCGCTCGCCCCTGACTGCTATTTTGGGATATGTCGAACTTCTCGACAGGGTTGGCCCGATCAATGACCAGCAAAAAGATTTTATTCAGCGTGTGCAGGTCAGTGTACAAAACGTAACAGCCTTGATCAATGATCTCTTGGAATTGGGACGGATTGAAGCAGGTATTTCCGGGCAGGATGACATTGTGTCTTTGGATGCTGTCTTGAATATTGCCATCGATAATATTATTTTCCAAATTGCAGAGAAGAAACTTAACCTTAAAACCAATATTCCGGCAGAGGTTCCTCCTTTATATGGAAACCCGGTACGCATCCGGCAAATGCTGGATAATCTACTTGGAAACGCTCTCAAGTACACCCCAATAGGTGGTGATATCGATGTCAGCATTGTCCTTGAGGCTAATCAACTTTTGTTGAAAATAGCGGATACTGGTCCCGGGATTCCCCCGGCAGATCAACTGCATATATTTGAAAAATTTTACCGGGGAAGCAATGTCTCTACAAAGGTTACCGGTTCAGGATTGGGATTAGCGATCGTCAAATCAATCGTTGAATCTCACCATGGACGCATCTGGGTGGATTCTGTCCATGGTAAAGGGTCCACTTTTACGGTAGTACTCCCAACCGTTAATGCCGGGTAATTTCTAATCCTCAAAGGATTTTTTTCTTTTAGAAAAGAAATTAAATCATTTCGGGCAGATGGGGTTAAAAACAGCCTCCGCGTGGTGGGTACCATGCGGAGGCGTTCGCCAAAGGAGGAGACAGTAAATCAACATGTTGGAGGTGTCCAAGACCCCGTCTCCAATGTGATGATAGTTGATACACTGTTTTTTCGATAGAGAAAAATGTCACATTAATTCGTGATATAGTTCACAATCTTTTTCTCAAGTCATTGATAAATTTATGAACAATCTCAGCAACCTGGTACGAATCCCGATAGGGAACCACCAGTAAATTCACATCCGGGTTACCGGTAATCATTTTGGACACCATTTGCCCAGCCTGGTAGCAGCATAATACTGGCTTGCAGAGTCCGAGGGCATAGGCAACCTCATATCCCACGCCGTGTGAGGGTGTACTAACCTCTGCAATTAGAGCATCACAAGCCTGGATCCAGGTTACATCACGATTGTAGATCTCGTGTGCATCCACAATTTTTTCCAGATCAACCACACCACTTTCAGCCAGATGGGATGTGGGAACCTGATGGCCAGATTCGAGCAGGGTCTGGGTGATGGTCTGATAGGCAGTTTCAAAATCTCTACCACCGGTAATGGAGCAAGCGAAATATATATTCATCAACGATACCTTATTTAATCAAATAACAGTTGTGGACTGAGATTATCATGGTTAAACCAGTGCTGCATGTTTTTTAAGAACGTCAATCTTGCCTACCAACCTTGCGTTGAACTTGATCCCATCCAGCACCAACATGAAATATCATTATGGCACAATGACCTGCAAGCCACTTAACCTGGCTTATAAAAGTAGAAGTTTGATGCTTACCAGGAGAGTGGCTATCCAACTGATAAGGAATAAATGTACATGATCAATGATTGGCAGGAGTCACTCTCACCTATTTCCCGATTATTCTTCGTCAGGCTGGTAAGCAATCTCTGAAAGGTCACCCGGCAATTGTTCGTTGGAGTGCAATTGCTGACTGAGATCGGCAATGGCACGGGTAAGATGTTCTCCTCGTTGGCTGAATGTCAGGTCACCGCGTGTGCGCTCGATGATGCTGCGGGCAATGTCCGTCTGGCGGCGGAGACCGTTGGTGACTGCATCCGGGTAATCCATTGTAACCAGAACAGCAAAGATATCATCCATCGAAGTCAGCAAACGCTCGGCATCTGAGGAATAGCCATGACGTAGAATGTCCAAGCAACGCCGTCGCAATTCACCAACCACTTCGGAGAGCCCCTTCAGATAGGTGGCGTGAATGACGTGGATCTCATCTGGTGAGGGCAGGGGTTGGTCCCGGATGAGAGCGCAGGTGATGTGGGCTTCGGCGTATTCCTTGAGGGCGTCCTGAGTGTAACCGGTGTGATACAGGTTGGGGAACGGCTCGAGGTTCGTGCTGAGCGAGGCTGCCAGCAGATCGGCTTCATCCAAATGGGTTTGCATTGCATCAATCTCTTCCCTGTGCACAGCACGGATGGCCTGTGAGCAATGCCGGGTCAGCATGCGAGCTTGAGCCAGGGCTTTGTCCCGGGCTGCGGTCTGAGTGTCGAAGGTCTGACGAACCTGGTCGGCGATCTGTTCCAATTTATCCATGATATTCTTCTCTATTCTACAGGAATTAAAAGAAGGGGTGATAGAACCTTATGGGTTTTACCACCCCGATTAAGATTATTTATCGTCCGGTTTTTCTGGTGGGATTTCGGACGGGGGTTGTAGTGGACGGAAGAGGTTGTCTGCCAGATTTGAATTGACGGGAATATTGATAGGGCCATAAGCAGCTTCGTATCGGGCGATGTTCTCGGTCAGTGCACGAAGTAATAACTTGGCGCTGATGGGCGACATCAGGATACGAGCATCAATCTGGGCACGGGTTTCACCAGGCAGGAGATGGGCAAAGTCTATGACGATATCAGCCGGGGAGTGGGCGATGCGCGCCAGGTTGGCGTAGGTACTTTTCAAGTCGGGGGTAACTTCCAGCCTTGGGGAGGTATGCTCGCGGGGTGGAGTGCTCATTTTATTTTTGCATCCACTTAGAAGGGAATGTCATCTTCACCTGGATCGGAGAAACCACCTTCGTCACCGCCGGAAGGAACAGAGCCATCCATTTCGCCGCGTGAAGACAAGAAGCGCACAGTTGCGGCGTTGACCTCAAAAGAAGCGCGCGAGGTGCCATCCTGGGCTTGCCAGATGCGCGGTCCGCCAGTATTGGGATCACTGGTCAGACGACCTTCAACCAATACCTTACTACCTTTCTTGAGGTATTGGTTGCAGGTTTCAGCCTGTTTGCCCCAGGCTGAGACGCGGAACCAGGTGGTTTCTTTGATTTGTTCACCATTGTTGTTGGTGTAACCACGATTGGTGGCAACTGAAAAACTTGTGACAGCCTGTCCGGAGGGGGTATAGCGCATTTCTGGATCTTTACCTACATTTCCTACGATAATAATTGTACTGTACATGGGGATTCTCCTGTGGGGGGGGGGTTAAGGTCCCGCCGTAATGCGGCGGGGACAATTTATGTGGTTATTTTACCTTAGTTATGGTATTCCGGGATACCCTTTGACTTCAATTGATTTAGGAACATCATACATTAACACCATGGCACAAGGGTTCAAGTGTTTTTTTTTCTGGAAGCGATTATTTAGCAGGTGTCGTAATGTCGGATGGGTTTCACATGGCATCCGCTGATATCTATGCCCGCCTGGTTGATTTTAAGGTGCGGAAGATGACTCCTGAATTGGAAGAGAAGCCGAGTGCTTTGAACAAAAAAAGCCAGAAATACTGATTGATGCAGCAGGGGGAATCGTCACCATTTCTCAATCAATATTATTAACATGGAATGTCACCTGTTGTATACTATGTCTTATGCCCATTTTCCAATATAGTTTTTTGGTGTGCTTATTTTAAGAATGATTTCTGATTTTATCTAAGACACGCAATTTTATTTTGCAGAATGATTTGAAACCTGAAATTTACTGGCTACGAAAATAGTGCTTAAAATAAATCGGTGTATAGAATCGGTAGAATTAAACGAATTGACATTTCGTTCAGAAATTTCGCAAAATATCCACCAACCTGGTGAGTGGCACAATTACTGTATCGAGTCATAATCAATAAGACAACATGTACCAATAAGGTGCAAAATGAGATATGCAATCGAAACATATGGGTTAACAAAATCTTTTGGTCATGTTCATGCTGTCGATAAAGTCAATTTACGGGTAAAGCCGGGAGAAATTTATGGTTTTCTTGGTCTGAATGGTGCTGGTAAGACCACTACGATCCGAGCCTTATTAGGCATGATCCGCCCAAGTTCAGGCTCGATCAAATTGTTGGAGCAGACTGTCGGACCCAATGGTGTCGGACCCTGGCATAAGGTCGGTCATATGGTAGAGACACCTACTGCTTACCCGGAATTGACGGTAAGAGAAAACCTGGAAATCGCTCGACGTTTGCAGGGGATTTCAGATAAAAAGGCTACATCCCGGGTTATCGAACAACTTGGTATCGTCCCTTATGCAGATCGAAAAACCGGTGTTCTTTCCACGGGAAATCTTCAGCGTTTGGGACTGGCACGGGCGTTGCTACATGAACCCGATCTGCTTATCCTTGATGAACCCGCAAACGGATTAGACCCGGCAGGTGTAGTCG
>JBDRQK010000311.1:0-10903 GCA_043826315.1 Chloroflexota bacterium | reverse complement strand
ATCTTTCGGTATTCTACCTTCTGATTTCGCTACGTCTTCACCACTGATGATCCGCTGAACGCAAAAATTACATTTTTCCATGATGCCTTTCCGGCGAACTGTAACATTTGGATTTAATTGATTTTCAAGCGGTGCAGGTCGTTCATAGTCACGCCAATTGAATTCACGTACCTGGTATGGGCAGTTATTGGCGCAATAGCGCGTTCCTACGCAGCGATTATAGATCTGCATATTGATCTGTTGCGCATCGCTATGCACAGATGCAAAAACAGGGCAAACAGGTTCGCATGGAGCTTTTCCGCATTGTTGGCATAATACAGGTTGAAAGGGAGTCGATTTCACTTCAGGATACTCACCTTCCCAAAATCTTTCAACTCTTATCCATTGCATCCCTCTGCCATAACCAGCATCTTCCTCTCCGACGAATGAAATATTATTTTCCATGGCACAGGCAACCACGCACGCCTGACAACCAGTACAAATATCCTGGTCAATGACCATGCCCCATTTATTCTCAATTTTATTCTCAGCTGTGTTATCCATTGCCACGCTCCCAAGTTAAGTAATAAATAATTACTACCATTAAGTTATTCTCCCAAGCCTTCCCCATAAACACCAATACGGCTTTCATTTCTGGATAAAGCTTGCGTTCTTCCAGTTTTTTCTATACTTACTCTAGTGGAAGCAAACGTCAGGTCATAAGATCCATTGAGGTGCAACCCAAGCAAATTTACCGGATTTGCACCGCGCTTTTCCGCATATCGACCATATACAGTGTGACCCTGCCCAAAAGGAATCGCGATCACATCTGGACGAATTGCAGGGTAGCGATATACCACAGCTTCAATAATCCCGTATGGCGAATTAAGTCTGATGACATCATCGTCCTGTAAGCCTAATTCATCAGCAGTATCAGGGTTGATCTCCACCCATGAATTCCACATGACTGTTGTTGTTGGGTCAGGTGTTTCTTGTAACCAGGGTTTGTTTGCCCCGGATCCATCCCCAAGTATGGGGGATAAAAATGGAAACAGGATGAATTCTCCCTCGCCATCAAATTCCGGTTCAAGTAGGTTGATCTTTTTATTCAGAATTCCAGTCTCTCCAGGTTTTATCAGACCCGGGACAGAACTCCACCAGCCACCATATTGTTGGAATTGCGCCATGAAAGTATTGATCTCGGGACCATTAAAAAAACCATTCATTGGCACCAGGTCCAGAAAAGAATGTCTCAGGAATTCAACTATATCTTTATAAGGGACTTTTTTTGCAATATCACCCCCAATTGACTGGATGGATGCCAGAAGAACATCCGCAGTTCCCTGAGTACTATAGAATGGAGCAACGACTGGTTGCGACCCGGAAATAACAGCCCGATCACTACCAGTGTGTATTTTTTGATACCCCCATGATTCTAAAGAGGTGTGGTCGGGAAAGATAAAGTCTGATTGCATGGCTGTTTCATCCGGGAAAGATGCAAACGAAATCACCTGGGGCACCTGGGCAAGAGCTTCCTCAAAACCGAGACTGACTGGTAATTCAAATAAAGGATTGATTCCATGAATGAAAAGTGTGTTTACCTTGCCTGATTTCATCTTCTGAACCAGATCATTCACTTCTGTGAAAGAGTTTAATCTGGAGGGCTGATCCTCGTTAACCGGTAGAGCAGGTGTCAAGAATAATCCGCCTGCTTCACCGATATTTTTCAGAAGCACATTTACTGCCAGGATGGCTTGTGCTGTTTCAAGTCCGTTTGTTTGTCCAAGAGCAGATCCACCTGGTATGATCAACGGACGGTCTGCTTCTGCAAGTATTTCTGCCAAACGATGTAAATTTTCTTCACTCACGCCAGATCTTTCTGCAGTCAACCCCACATCAACTTCCACAAAAGCATTGGGGGTGACTGATCCTTGTTTTTCAGTTATAAGCCTTCCAAGCGCAAGCGCAACCATACCCTCTGTTCCAGGTGAAATTGGAAACCATTCATCTGCAACTGAAGCAGTCTGTGAAAGGCGCGGCTCAAACTGTACAAGGTACCCACGTTTCCCTGTTTTTCCCCGCCTTAGATTTGCAAAACCTCGTGAATATGCAACCGGGGATAAATATGTCTCAAGAAAATTTGCTCCAAAAGAAAAAGCCACATCGGCATTCGCCAGATCAAAGAAAGGCAAGGATGGGTAGTTAAAAACCATTCTGGTTGCATCCACCAATGTGGACCTGGCTTCAAATAGCTGCTGGGCTCCAAACCGGATCGGAGCAGGAGCACCGAATGCTTTTGATATTTCCGAAACCAGATCGAACAGGTGGTCATCTTTAAGACCTAGAAGGAATGCGAAATCACCAGACGGGGTTTCTGTAAAAGAATCCTTGATTATGTTAACAGCATCATCCCATGAAATATTTCCAAATAAGGCACTCTTTCGTTTTTTCTGTTGGACAGGATTCTGAATACGATCCGGGTTGTATAACCCCTGTAATGCAGCCTGCCCGCGCGCACAAGTTTTTCCGAGGTTTACCGGGTGATTTGGATTACCTTCGATCTTGATGGCACGACCCTGCATCGTTCGCACAATGATCCCGCATCCAGCCGGGCACTCCCGGCATGTGGTCGCATAGTATGTGCTCTGACCGTTGTATGTATACTCAGGCATCCGGGAATAAGGTTCACGGATAACATAACGGGAAGCTGGGCCACAACCGGTTAATACTGCAGTCGCAGCAACACCAGCACCTGCCACCTTTAAAAAATCACTGCGGGAAATCTTATCGGTCATATTTTTCTCCACTTCACAATTTTTGCGAATCAACCATTATCTGTGGCAGGTAGCACAATCAGTCAATTTAGCCAATTTCAATTCATCGCCATCGGCTTTTTCCCGATGACAACTCAAACACCAGCCCATATTTTGCCCGCTACGCGCAACAGCAACTTTTTCCCGGCTGATCTCCCCATGACAGGTTTCACAATTCAAACTTGCAGCAATATGGGGGCGGTGGTTAAAATACACAAAATCAGGCTGGATGAACACCGGCACCCAGGGTATCGATTTTCCGGTCAATACATAATCGGCTAATTTTTGCTGTTCAGCATTTTTAATGGGTATCTGCTGGTGACAACCCCAGCATTTTGCACTGGTAGGTAATCCAGCTGAGGCTTGTTTCCAGGCACCCGGGTGACAATAGAGACATTGCACTCCAAAACTGACGTGAACTTCATGATTAAATTGGATGGGTTGCAAAGGAGATTGCTGCATGCGCCAGATCGCATAACCCGAACCACTCAGGAATAAAATAAATATTACTCCTGCACCAAGCAAAAAAATTGGTTTTCGAATTAAGGTTCTACTTTTTTCGATCATATTAATTTTTCGTAATCTTTCCAGCATGGAATCTCCTCACAAAATGAGAATTATTGATCTTATTATTTTTTCCTTCTTAGGAGAGTCACAACCAGTATTCCTACCAAAACAAACCCGCCAATGAAAGCCAGAGAATAGCCTGCCGCACCAAAAAAAGCGCCCAGCCCTGTTAATATCCCTGTCCAAAGGTTATAGGTTGGACCTCCAGGTATTTCTCCTGGAATTGGTGTAGCATTCGATAGCGGTATTTCCACCGGGATCTTAATTCCTGATGGAAACGTTTGTGCATAGGCTAGGATATCACGTCCATCTTCAGGCTCCCAACTCAGTTCATAACCGATGGGCATATTTGTTCCAGCTACACCAAATCGTGTTCGGTGTAAAAAACGCCAAGGGTCACGTTTTGCAACTGAACCCAGGTATTCATCAATTCCTTCCGTACGGAAAATGATAAGCTTGCCATCCTCACCATGACATGTAATACAATTGGATTGATAAAGAGATTTTCCATTTTCCAGATTCCCATCGATCACTTGCAATGAGATTGGGTCAATGAACTTTTGATCATCAATCGTACCAAATTTCAGGAAATAAGCTACCTGTAATAATTTATCATCGTCAAGAAAATCAGAAAAATCGTGAGCAGAGTCCTTGCGACCTTTTAAATGATCAACTATCTCGCTTAAACTCAGGGTTGATGATAAAGCCATCACATTTGGAAATCCTGTCAGGTGGGAACCGGAACCATACGCACCTTCCACACCAAGATAATCCCATCCATGACATTCAGCACAGCGCCAGGTGTCCAACCCTGAGCGGCTATTTGTGGATTGACGCGACCAGATCGGCATATCTCCTGAGGGTGTTTTAGTATCCAGATTTACATACCACTTGTCGTACAACTGTGCTCCGGTGACAATTTCAGCATCTGTTGGTTGCTCAGCTTGGGCAGACACCAAGTTTACAGAAATCACGGCAAGGGAAATAATAAAGAGAGCAAATAGCAAGTGGAAATAATTTCTGGCTTTCACAAGCATACTTCTCCTCCAAATTGAAAAATCGATGATAAGATGATATTTTACCTGGTAAAACTTGTTACCAACACGAATAAGATTGATAAATATTTTTCCTACATCCTATGATTCTAAACCAAATTATACATGATTGCGTAAATTTATCCAATTTATATATAATTCAATATTTACCTGAAATGTACTTTATAATTAGACAATGGTTCCAAATGAAATCATTTCAAAATTCTTAATCACCATTTGGGTTGAACTTTAGGACGATAAATCCATGAAACATTTTATTGTTGTTGCCATAATAGTAATCCTTTTTACCTTCCTTGTTTACACTGGTTTGAATAGCATAGGTTTATTACCTGTGCAAGCCAGCGCCCAGTCTGTATCCATTGATAACCTTTTTCAGATCCATGTAGGTTTAATTTCGTTCCTCTTTGCCCTGATCATCAGTATCCTGGTGTACAGCTTGATCGTTTTTCGACGAAAGAAAGGAGAGACTGGTGATGGAGCTCATATCGTAGGCAATTCAACCCTGGAAATTGCATGGTCGATCATCCCGTTATTTATTGTAATTTTCCTGGCATACATGGGGGCTTACTCACTCGGAGAAGTCAGGCGAATTGACATGTCCGCCCTGCAAGTTAAAGTTACCGCCGGTCAATGGTATTGGCAATTCCAATACCCTGAATACGGTGTCACATCCACAGAACTATATTTACCAGTAAATCGTCAGGTTGACTTGCAAATGAGTAGTAATGATGTGATCCACTCATTTTGGGTTCCTGAGTTTCGGGTAAAACAGGATATTGTACCCGGTCAGGTAACTGAATTACGTATTACACCAACCCTGCTTGGAAATTATAAAGTTTTATGCGCTGAACTTTGCGGGGCTTCACATGCTTATATGGAAGGTCTGGTTATGGTGGTGGACCTTCCCACTTTTGAAAACTGGATCGCAAATCAACAAGCGACTGTTGAAGTCGATCCAGTCTTGAAGGGTCAGCAATTGGTACAACAGTACGGCTGTACCACCTGCCATTCACTCGACGGATCCATAAAGATCGGCCCTTCCTGGAAAGAACTGTATGAATCCACTGTAACACTTGATGATGGTTCGACCATTTTCGCTGACCAAGCTTACCTTACTTCTTCAATACTGGAACCAAACCTGTATGTCCATGAAGGATTTCCATCCAATGTGATGCCATCTTTTAATGAAATTCTTGATCAAACCCAGGTTGAATCCATTGTAGCATTCATTGAGAGTTTAAAATGACGGAGACAAGATGAAAAAATTTTTCTCACTCGGACTGATCCGAGGACTCAATTGGCAAGTCATAGGTACGGGCATTGGTGTAGGATTTGTAACACTTGTCAGAGTCCTAATGGGACTCCCAGCCTGGAAAGCAGAACCTGCGACTGTTTTTGGAGCCTTATTAGGTGTTTTATTCTTCCTAATTGGAGTCGGTGCCTTATCAGATTGGTATAAGATGGCTAAAGGCGAGGAAGTCGAAGAGATGCCTGATGAGGCTCACCTGGGAAAGAGGCGTTATTTTGGAGCTTCCCTGGACCACAAGGTTATCGGGATCCAATACATGGTGCTGTCACTCATTCTGATGAGTGTTGGAGGCATATTTGCTCTTATTTTCCGAACAGAACTGGCTGAAACTGGTATGCAGTTCCTAACATTGATTGAATACAATACTTTGATGTCTTTACACGGTATTGTCATGATCGTATCAATCCTGGTGGGGATCGCAGCTATTATGAACTACACTGTCCCCCTCTTACTCGGCGCAAGTGATATGGCATTTCCACGCTTGAATGCGTTTTCATTCTGGATCGCAGTCCCTTCCGGGTTAGTCTTACTTTCCAGCTTGTTCCTGGGAGGATTTGACACGGGTTGGACCGGGTATCCACCTTTATCGGTACGCGCCCCTCTTGGTATGCAGATGTTTTTTCTGGGTGTTGCCCTGGTGGGTTTCACATCCATCCTGGGATCAATAAATATTATTGCAACAATAATTCGTTTGCGCTCCAAAGGCATGACACCTTTCCGAATGCCAATTTTCATCTGGGCTGCGATAGCAACCTCGATCATCAGTTTAACCGCAACGCAATTGATCGGGCTTTCCTTCGAGATGGTTATGTTCCAACGTTTGTTTGGTATGGGCTTCTTTGATCCAATTAAGGGCGGCAATCCCATTTTATTTCAGCACCTTTTCTGGTTTTATTCTCACCCCGCTGTATATGTTTTTGTATTACCCGGGCTGGGAATCATCAGCGAACTTCTTCCTGTCTTTGCCCGAAAACCTCTTTTTGGTTACAAGTGGGTAGCGATGTCCTCCCTGGGAATTGCACTGGTGGGATTCCTGGTCTGGGGTCACCATATGTTCACCTCCGGCATGGCAGAATATCTACGTGTCCCTTTCATGTACAGCACACTACTTGTTGCAATACCAACCGGTGTTAAATTCTTCTCATGGGTGGCTACTCTCTGGAGAGGCAAGATTACCTTCCCTGTACCCATGCTTTTTATTCTGGCTTCCATCGTCGTTTTCCTGCTGGGAGGGCTGACCGGACCTCCTAATGCAACAATTTCGACTGACCTTCATCTTCAGGATACATATTATATTGTTGGCCATTTCCACGACACTTTGTTTGGTGGCTTCATGTTCCCATTCTTTGCTGCTGTCTATTACTGGTTTCCGAAAATGACTGGACGAAGATTGAATGAAATATTAGGCAAAATTCATTTCTGGCTCGTCACTCCTTCATTCTTCGTTCTCTCACTCTGGATGATGCGCATTGGTTTGCTTGGGATGCGCCGCAGAATTGCAGATTATGATCCCGCCTTACAATTTCAATCCTACCATCAAGTGATGACCTATACGGGTTACTTCATTGCCCTGGGTGTTCTGGTCTTTATTATCAATCTGATTTGGAGCGCAAAGAAAGGTGAGATCGCAACAGGCAATATCTGGAACTCCCGCTCACCAGAGTGGCAAGTTCCCTCACCGATGCCCATGCACAATTATGACAAGCAATTCGAGGTTGTTGGAGAACCTTATGATTATGGACTTCCCGGTTCCAACTACGTCAAGTTTGATGGAGAATGACTAACATGGCTGATATCAATAAAAAATCCAATCTACGCCTTGGCTTAATAATCTTTGGCCTTCTCACCATTCTGACTTTAGTTGAATTTGGCTTAGCGGTCTACTTAAATATCTGGGGTTTACTTGCTCTTCTTGCCATAATAAAGGCTGGCTTGGTCATGTATTATTACATGCATATATATCGTCTGTTTGAACCAGATAAAGAAACAATTCACCACTCGTATGCTTATAAAATTGTGACCAATCGTCTAGGTTTATGGCTTTTCATGTTATCAGATGCTTTCATCTTTGGTGGGTTGTTGATCTCCCGATTTAACCTGATGGGATTCACTAGACCGGAGTTGAGTCAACCGCTTGGACTAGTGGTCACATCAGTTTTACTAGTCTCCTCATTTTTTGCAAATCGCGCAGAAACATCAATGGCAACTGGAGATCGCAAACAATTCGTTATCAGTACTATCATAACAATGGTGCTTGGCATTCTGTTCATCCTGGGTGTACTGGGAGTGGAATGGCAACTAGCCCCTTTTAAAGCTGCAGATGGTGTTCAAGGAGCTGTTTTCTATTCAATGACTGGTTTCCATGTCTTTCATGTTTTAACTGGTGTGATTTTCCTTGGAATTGTTTTGCGCAATGGTCTTCGAGGACTATACTCGGAAGAAAAACATTGGGCCGTTGAAGCAGCAGCGGTCTATTGGCACTTTGTAGATGTAGTCTGGATTTTCTTTTATCCGGCTTTATATCTGATTGGAACTATTATTAAATAAATAAAACATAATCTTTTTTCTATGATGGAGATAATCCATATTGAATGATGTTTGTTTTTCACATCCTTAAATATTTGACGGCTTTTTCCCTTGGATTGCAATTACGAGATATAAGTACTAATAATAGAAGTTTATAAATTTAACATTCGTAGAGGAATCATTTCAATAAGAGGAGTTGTTGAATGATCAAGAAAATTGTTTTGATTGCCCTGTCATGTATTGTATTGCTAATTGCAGCCATCTTTCTTTTATTTAACCCAACCAGAAGAAACGATCACAATTTCAATGGGTCCATAATTGAACCTCCTGTTCCAGCAGCAGATTTTACACTCACGAATCAAGACGGACGATCAGCCAGTTTGAGTGATTTACAAGGAAAATACCTTTTAATTTTTTTTGGTTTCACTTCATGCGTGGATGAGTGCCCTGCAACCATGGCCATTCTAAGCCAGGTTCGAAACGGACTTGATGAGAATGCAGATCAGGCTCAAATTGTATTCATCTCGACCGACCCTGCCAGAGATTCACCATCAGCTGTTAAGACTTTTATAGATCGCTTTGATCCAACATCAATCGGCTTTACAGGTTCTTTATCTGATCTCCAACCAGTCTGGAAGGATTATGGGGTAATGGTGATGGATAATGGTGAAACCCATTCGATCAGAGTATACCTGGTAGATCCTGAAGGAAATTGGCGTCTTACTTACGCGCCTGCTTCCAATCCACAAGAAATTATTGACGATATTGAATTATTGATCAAAGGCTATTGAGCTTGAAAAAGGCATATTTTTGGCGTATCTTTGGATCGATGCTGGTTGGGTTGCTCATTGCCGGTATAGTCAGCGAAGGTGCGTTTCAAAGTATGGGAAATACAATTAGCCGACCACCTCAAATTGTTGAACTTGTCATTCCGGCTGGAACATCGGAAAAAGTATCCAATGGGCAATCTGTTGTAGCAGATGGGATGATTTTCATGGTTGGTGACACATTGGAGTTGATAAACCAGGATTCGATTGCCCACACGTTTGGCCCCTTATTCGTACCCCCCGGATCATCTGCAAGATTAAGCCTGGATACACCTGAAAGCCTGGCTTTTTCCTGTTCTTTTGAACCTTCTCAATACTATGGTTTGGATGTGCGTGAAGCATTATCACCTGGTACCCGAATAAAAGGAATCCTATTAGCGGGAATTCCCATGGGTCTTTTACTTTCTGTTTACAGTGTGATTGCCTGGCCATTCAAAGAACAAAAGAAGATCCCACCAACACCAAAATAATATTCAGTTTTATTGGTAGAGACAACGTAATGTTTAAAAGTATTAAATTGTTTTTTTCACCTGCCTGGTTATTTACAACCTGCCTGGTCTTTCTTGGCATCTTACTCACAATACGATTGGGTTTTTGGCAACTGGATAGACTTGATCAAAATAATACCTTCAATTCACATATTCTTTCTGTGCAGGCGATGCCTGATTTGAATCTTTCAGAAGAGATTACTGGGATTAAATTAACTGACATGGAATACAGGACTGTAATTGCCACTGGTATATTTGATTTTAACAACCAGGTTGTCATCCGCAATCAAGTCTGGGCTCAATCCTGGGGAAATGAAATTGGGTACACCATAATTACTCCTCTTCTTATGCAAAACGGTCACGCGGTTCTGGTACAACGAGGGTGGGTCCCACTTTCCTATAATACCTCACAATCTTTGCGAAGCTTTGATCAATCAGGTGATGTTTTAATAAACGGGATCATCCGGTTGCCACTTGAAAAAGGTGAGATGGGAGGAGGTGTACCTGACCCGACCTTAGCCCCCGGCCAGGAAGGATTATTTTTCTGGAATAATGTGAACATTAAGCGTATCCAAAAACAAATACCTTATGATATTCTTCCGGTATATGTCCAACAAGCACCAGTTAAGGATAATGAAACATTTCCTTACAAAAGTATTCCAATATTGGAATTGACTGATGAAGCCCATTTAGGGTATGCAATTCAATGGTTCTTTTATGCCATTTTATTGCTATTAGGGTATCCATATTTCATCAGGAAACATCAAGATAACTGATTTTTATTTAATCTCAATAAGCAATAGTTAGAATCTATAAAATATTTGATCATCAATAATTCTATTTTTCTGATGTTTTTGAATTATTTGCCATTTAGGTGAACGGTATCATTCTGAAATTATTCATTTCCTAGTATACTAATTAATATGATTAGCATCCAACGATACCTGGTCGCAATTCTCGTGTTTTTTCTCGCATCCTGTGCCAGTCCGAGTCCTGCCAACATTGAACAATTTCCTGTAAATGTTAATCCCAATGGGGGTGAGGCTTCTTCGCCATCAATAACCGATCTTCCTTCCACAAGTTCAGAACTGATAGATCAACCATCTCTCCCTACGGTAGAAACGCAGACATTACAAGAATCCGTTGAACCATCAGCGACGAACGATAATCGACAACTTGCTGAGGACTGGCAAAATTGGCCAGTAATACCCCAGATCTCCCCGTGGTTAAGAAAAATCTATGCTCAGGGATTGGCAGATGGAAATGATCCGCACAAATTTTCCAAGATTGGTGATTGCCAAAATGTAGTTTCACTTTTTCTTCCTTTCGACTTGCCTCC
>JBDRQK010000310.1:0-2750 GCA_043826315.1 Chloroflexota bacterium | reverse complement strand
GGACGGGCTTCTTCTCCTTCCCAAAGGACAATTCTCATTCCTCTCTGAATACACCTCTCGTTCTTATTTCCTTCTGAACAAGTGTAATCTGGGTAATGGTGATCAAAAGCCGATGTCATTTTAAGAAACCAATCATTATTTTGACCATTGTAACTAGTATCAAAAGGTAGATAAAGAAATCCTGTTGATGGAGCGCTATTACAAGTTTGTTCGGAAATCTCATTATTATTGATTAATGGTTCCAAAGGAGGACTCTTTTTCTCTGTGCGAATTAATGTTGGTATGTATGTCTTCGTAATTGTCTCTTTAGCGCGAACAGTGAATGGGCATCTCATTCCTAAAGCGAGGGCTAAGATCAGCGAAAATAAAACTAGCCAATAAATTAAATTTCGGTGATGATTGTTTAATCTAGTTTGCATGTCATCCCTCTATTTATTTCGGTTATCTTGATGGAAAAGAAACTTTTCTTCCTTGGAAGACCATTTTTCCCTCCATACTATTACATAATATCATTATAGTGATATAACCGTATTTGGCAATAGTTAATTTACCTTTTTCTGACCACCAATATAATATCATTTGGTTCATTCAATCGGGCATTTTTACTCTTATGACTTTGTGAATTATCTATTGTTATTATTGAGTAGCTAGTAGATTGAGTTTTCAACCTGTTTTAAAATAGAGATTATTCAATTCTTCTACCTTGACATCCTCCAAGATTTTTAAGAGTCAACCAACTGGACAACAAAGCAACCACCGCGAATGGCGGTGGTTGGGATGATCAAGCACTTTGTAATTCAGTTTATTGGGGGTTACGGGCTTCGCCAGCCTGAATTGGCCATGCTGAAATTGCTGCAGCGCGGTACCCTGCAGGCTTTGACCCTGTAGTAATAGAGAAGGCCGGGTGTGGCGGAGATGTCATCCAGGCCGGTATCCCCTGTTTTACCTAAAAGGATTCGGGCGCCGGTCCTGCTGGCAGACCGGTAGACTCGGTAGGAGGTCGCCCCGGCGGTGGATGCCCAGGTCAGTGAAATTCGATCGGTGTAGGTGCCATCACTGGCCTGCAGGCTGGTGGGCCGTTCCAGTTGACTCCAGCCGGGGTTGGCAAGGCTGAACCAACTGCAGCGTGCACCTTTGCAGGCCTTGATCCTGTAGAAATAGGTGACCCCGGGGCTGGCATTGGTATCAACAAAGGTCGTAGCTTTCACTCTACCCAGCAGGGTTTTCATACCCGCTCGCGTGGTGGAACTGTAGACCCGGTAGATCGTTGCCCCGCTGGAAGCTGTCCAATTCAAGATTATTTTGTCCGGGTAAGCTCCATCGCTGGCCTGCAGGAAGGCAGGCGGTTTCAATTTGCGCCAGCCGGTGTTGGCAAGGCTGAACCAGCTGCAGGTTGTGTCCCGGCAGGCTTTGACCCGGTAGTAATAGGTGATACCGGGTAGGGCGCTGGAATCATCAAAACCAGGAGTTACAGGAGAGTTGAGCAGGGTGGCTCCATTGATGGAATTGACCGTATTACGATAAACCTGGTAGTAGGCGGCATCTGAGACCGTGTCCCATGACAGGCTGACCTTATTGGTATAACTGCCATCACTGGCAACCAGGTTTGCGGTTCTGGCCGGAATATCGGGTTGGCACGAGGCAACTTTCGACCACTCCAGATCGATGGAGGCATTACCATCCTTATCAAACTGATCGACCCGCAAGGTATGATCGGCGTTGGTGAGGGTCACATCCGCGGTGTCATCCCAAGTAATGGCGGACCAGTGGTCCAATTCCGGGACAAGGGTGCCATCCACGAACAGCCTGGAGCCATCATCCGACTTCAGATGGAATTGATAGGTTCCACACTCAAAACCGAGGGTACGTTCATAACTTGTGCTGAAATGGTCAACCGGTAGACCAAAGCCGGGACCCGCATCGAACCAATCACGATCCAGGAAGCCGGTCCCTTCACTCCTGAAACCTACCGTGTCCCCCCATTGGGACTGGTTGCCCCAGAATTTTACCCACCACTGGGCTGGGTCTTTTCCTTCACCAATTCCAGGCAGAGCTCCCGGCCCGCGCCACCAGAGTCCCAGGATGGCCTGACCATCGACATTCTTGTAATCCAATCGTAATTTGTGTTCCCCGCTAGTGAGGCTGTAACCCTTATAGTGCTGGTTGGCAGACCATCCATCTATGACCAGGTTGTCGTCGATGTAAAGACGGGCACGATCGTCGTAGAAAAGGCCAAATGAATACTGACCGCCCTCGAAATAGGCGTTTGTGCGCACCATGCTGACGCTCCAGGAGCTTTCCGCCCCCGGACAGCCCTGCGGTGGACTCCAACCCGCATCCGAATCCCTGAACATGTAAACATCACTTTCACTACGCGGCGTTCCGCATGGGGTTCCCAAATTCCTATCCAAGAAGAAGGTTTGGATCCAATCGCTGGCAGGAGGAGGTGGTGGGGTTGACGGGGGCAGGATGAGGCTGTTCTCCAGGAACACAGCCGTCACAGCCCCACTTTTGTTGACAATGTGATTGGTAACTGCAGAGCCGGTGGCTCCGCCGGTCCAATTCTCAAAATGCCAGCCGGCATTGGGTCCGGCGGTCAACTGGACGGTCATCCCGGCCGGGTCATCGAAACGGCTCCTTCTCAGCTCTTCCAAATCGCCTTCCCAGTGGAGTTTCCCTTTCAGGCGAAGAATCTCCTTTCTCTCCTTCCTCTGGATCAACTCCCGCAAGGCCAAGTTAACAAGCTCTTT
>JBDRQK010000309.1:0-10818 GCA_043826315.1 Chloroflexota bacterium | reverse complement strand
ATCTTTCTACCTTTAATCTCTGGCATACAATGTCCAGTTCGGAGCAGGTGGCAATAAACCAATCATCGAAAGTACCAGATAGCGTATTCCTGGTGAAGAAATTTTGCACTATGATCCATCATCCAATATCAGCCTTCATTCCCGATATCTTGCCAAACCTTTCAGGTTAGAGTATCCTTGTCGGCGGGAGTGGTTAGGTCCCGGTGGGCTTCCCGGTCTTCAACATCGGCGGCGGGCCGCTTTGCGGGTCGCGGTGGGTTCGACTCCCATCCACTCCCGCCTTTGTATATAATGGAGGCAGCAGGCGAATATTGATCCAGAAGCCTGTTGCCTGCCTTGATTTGAGGTACAGGAATGACATTACCAGCTTCAGAGACTTTGAACGCAATCGTTGCCCGTGTTTTTCGGATTGAAGATATTACCTTGGGTGACCCTCAACGCGACTACATCGTCCGTTACCGCGGCCATCTCCTGTTGGAGGATTCAGCAACCGCTTATGACCAGCTTGACCTGTCGCTGAAACCACTCCATATCACTCCCCTGTTTCGCTGGGAAAATGAACGGCAGGTGGTCATCTTAATGTCCAGTGCTGTCAAACCCAAACAGGGCCGGGTATCGGTTAACATTGCGCTCTTCATCCTGACGCTGATAAGCGTTATGTTGGCGGGTGTCATGTACTCCTATAACGGACCCCTGCCGGAAGACCCGTTGGCTCAGATCTGGACCCTGTTCCTCAACCTCTGGCAGGGTTGGCCGTTCGCTGTCAGCCTGCTTTCCATCCTGCTGGCACACGAGTTTGGGCATTATTTCGCAGGTCGCTATCACCATACAGATGTCTCGCTGCCCTATTTTATTCCATTCCCGGCCAGCTTGCTGGGTACGATGGGCGCATTCATTAATATGAAGGAACGCCCGCGCAACAAGCGTATCCTGCTGGATATCGGCGTTGCCGGACCCCTGGCTGGATTGATCATCGCCATCCCGGTTCTGATCATCGGACTCAACCTCTCCAAACCCGATACGCTCTTGAATACACGTTATACCCAACACAACGGGCAGGCGACCATCTGTCCGGATGCCGTCAGCGTGGGAGAGAGCTACACCTGCCCCGGCGACAACCTGTTGGAAGGTAATTCAATCCTTTACATGGGACTTAAATACATCATCAAGGGTGAACTTCTACCTGCACCAGTAGAAATGAATGGTTCAGCAGCGCTTTATTGGCTGAGGTTCTTTTTCACCGGTCACCCTCTCCCGATCGGGGGCAGGGATATCATACTCGACCCTGTCGCCATGGCTGGTTGGGCGGGGATCCTGGTAACTTTTCTGAACTTGATCCCTGCCGGACAATTGGATGGCGGTCACGTCCTGTATGCCCTTTTTGGGGGTAAAGCCCGCAAGCTCTTATTCTTTATTCTGATCCCCATGCTTGCCCTGGGTTTCATCTGGAGTGGCTGGTGGCTGTGGGCTGGTTTGATCTTCTTCCTCGGTCGCTCCCAGGCCGAACCGCTGGATCAGATCACCCAACTGGACCCGAATCGCAAGCTTCTGGCTGGTTTTATGCTGGTCATCTTCCTGCTGGTGCTCACCCCGGTCCCATTCATTGTATTTTAAACTCATGCAAATTAAGAACCGATTCATCCAGATATGCCTGCTTGTTCTGATGACCTTGCTGCTCTCAGCGTGTTCGCCAGATGGTGCTCCCCTGGTTACCCTGGTCACCAACACGACAGTCCCTCCAAAAAAAACCACCACGCCCACCCCAACCGAGATCATCACCCAAATCCAAATTGACCCGCAGACCCTGTCAGGCATCCACATCCAGGTATCCTACGCATTTGTAGGTGCCTCCAATTCACATTTCAGCGACCAGTTGGCAGAATTCAATACGCTTAATGAATGGGGGATCATCGTTTACCCGCAGGCAAATGATTCGTACAATACGCTTTTTGGGACGGTCACTAACACGCTCGAAACACCGGATCAACCCGACCTGGTGATCACTCTGCAGGAACATGTCCTGGATTGGGATGCAAAAGCTGCCGTCATCGATCTGACACCCTACCTGGAGGATCAGCAATATGGCTTCAGTCCTGCTGATAAGACCGATTTTGCAGCGATCTTCTGGGAACATGCCGGTCAGAATGGAAAACAACTGGGTCTCCCGGCTCAAATTTCAGCTTCGTTCCTCTATTACAACCAGACCTGGGCGCGCGAATTGGGGTTTTCGAGAATACCGCTCTCCTCCACCGAATTCCGAAAGCAAGCCTGCGCAGCCAATCAGTCTTTCCGGACTGACGATGACCTTCAAAACGATGGTTATGGCGGCTGGATCGTAACGACATCACCAGAATCGATGCTGGCCTGGATGCAGGCATTTGGAGGTGGGGTGGTGGAGGATGATCAGATCAAATTTTCCAGCGTTGCCAACCAGTCCGCTCTCGAATTTCTAAAGAAGCTTTACGATGATCATTGCGCTTACATTACAACCGAGCCAAATCAATATCCGTCTTTTGCAAACCGCTCGGCATTGTTCATCTCTGCGGACCTGGCGGAAATCCCCAATCAAAACCTGGCATTAGAGCAAGCCAATAATGGCGATGAATGGACAGTCATCCCCTTCCCCGGTCAACATGGTCAGTTAATCGCCGAAGGACCCATTTTTTCGATCCTTAGATCCACACCTGAAAAGCAACTGGCAGCCTGGTTGTTTACCCGCTGGTTGCTTTCAAGCCAGAACCAGGCTCGCTGGGTGGTGGCCTCCGGTATGTTACCCCTGCGAACTTCATCGTACGAATCCCTGGCAGACTACGGCAGCAGTCACCCACAATGGAATAATGCTGCCGGATATATGACCAACCTGGCTGTTCAACCACAACTGGCTTCCTGGCGAAAAGCGCGTCCGGTACTGGGTGATGCTGCCAACTTTATGTTTCGTAACAACCTGGACCTGGATCAGATCCCCAATCTCCTGATCCAGATGGATGAGACCGTTGAAGAATTAACCGGAGTAAACCCCTGACCAAGAATCCGATGACCAGCCCAACTATTATGATCTACACGGATGGTTCGTGCAGTCCCAACCCCGGGCCTGGCGGTTGGGCAGCTATTCTCTGCTCGGGACCTCATGAAAAGGTTCTCAGTGGCGGAGAAAGAAAGACCACCAACAACCGCATGGAACTGACTGCCGCCCTGCAGGCCCTGCTGACACTTAAAACACCCAGCAAGGTCGAGATCGTTACCGATTCTGAGTACCTGCGGCGCGGGATCACCGAATGGCTGCCCGGCTGGAAAAAACGTAATTGGCAGCGGAAAAGCGGCACCCTGGCAAATATTGACCTGTGGCAAGCCCTGGATGCCATCCTACCCAAACATATCATCACCTGGAAATGGGTGCGTGGTCATGCCGGGCATAAATATAACACGCGAGTGGATGAACTTGCACGCCAGGCAATTCCGCGGTAAATTAATGGAAATTGATCTTTTCACAATGCCCAGCAATTTATGATCGGGATGGAGAACGGGATCAATTATGAAATCGCAATTTGCGGGATTTTTCCATTGCGGAAAGGAAGATCTGCATGCCGATTTATGAATATGTTTGCACTGATTGTCAGAAGGAATTTGAGAGTCTGCGCTCCATGAGCCAGGCTGATGCAAGTATCGCCTGCATTGCCTGTGGGAAAGAGAATACCCGCCGAAAACCTTCGGTGTGTTATTCTGAAAGTGGTGGCAAAGCCCTGGCAGGCAGTTCATCAGCTTCTTGTGGATCATGCTCGGGCGGCAATTGTGGGAGCTGTGGGCATTGATCCTTTCAAAATATTGCTTTTCAAGATTGTTGGGTGTCTGGCACCACCCATAATAATTATTCTCTGATTAACTCCCGATCAATTAATTGATTAATAAGGAAAGGTGATCACACATGGAATATACACAATTAGGACGTAGCGGTTTAAGCGTTTCGCGGCTGTGCCTTGGAACCATGAACTTTGGCCCTCAGACCAGCGAGACTGATTCTTTTGCCATTATGGACCAGGCTCTTGAATCTGGCATCAATTTCATTGACAGTGCCAATGTCTATGGCTGGAAGATCGGTGAAGGTATCACCGAAAATATCATCGGGCGCTGGTTTGCACAGGGAGGAGGCCGCCGCGAAAAAGTTGTGCTGGCTACGAAAGTATTTGGCCGCATGGGTGACTGGCCCAATCAATCCCGATTGTCCGCCCTGCACATCCGCCAGGCTTGCGAAGCCTCTCTCAGGCGCTTGCAGACCGATCATATTGACCTGTACCAGATGCACCACATCGACCGCAACAGTCCCTGGGAAGAGATCTGGCAGGCGATGGAGACACTGGTTCAGCAAGGCAAAGTGGTATATGTCGGTTCAAGCAACTTTGCCGGATGGCAGATCGCAAAAGCCAATGAAGCCGCCCGAAACCGGAATTTCATGGGGCTGGTCGCCGAGCAGAGTCTTTACAATCTGGCTGACCGGATGATCGAACTGGAAGTGGTTCCCGCCTGCCGGGATTATGGCCTGGGATTGATCCCCTGGAGCCCATTGGGTGGCAGCATCCTGGGTGGTATTCTCGAAAAAGCCAATGAAGGCCGCAGAACTTCAGAAAATTCACAGAAGAAACTGGAAAAACATCGTTCACAAGTGGAAGCCTACGAAGCTTACTGCAAAGCCATTGGCGAAAAACCCGCTGACCTGGCCCTGGCATGGTTGCTGCACAATCCGGTAGTGACTGCACCAATCATTGGGCCACGCACATTTCAGCAGTTAACTGGCAGTCTGCGCGCGCTGGATATCAAGCTGGGTGAGGAAAGTCTCAAGAAACTGGATGAGATCTGGCCCGGCCCTGGTGGAGAAGCTCCTGAGGCTTACGCCTGGTAAGCCTTAAAACTTGTTCAATTTTTGTGTTCCAGTTCGATCCTTTGCAGAAAGGTGAGGAATAATCAAATTCAAAGTAAAATAATGGATGGCATACAGCCATCCATTATTTTTATGTATCCAAATTACATATACCCAATACCTCTTGTCTTTAGAATAATCACCAACATGTTGCTCGGTAGGGGCAGGTCTTTTCGCCTGGATGCACTCAAGATCATCGCCTGTCAAAAATCCGAGGTACAGATCCTGGGAAGTGAATTTATCCCAAAAGATGGTCCGTGTGTGATCACATTCAATCACTATCACCGTCCCGGCTTTCAAGCCTGGTGGCTAGCGCTGGCAGTTGCCGCATCCGTGGAACATGAGCTGCACTGGATTGTAACCAATGAACTCACCTACCCGAAGAAATGGTATGGTTTTGTCGGTAGATCCCTCTCGCGTCGGGTGTTGGAAAGACTGGCAAAGATTTATGCTTTTACAAGTATGCCACCCATGCCGCCGCGCCAGCAGGATACAGAAGCACGCGCTATGGCTGTCCGCCAGGTGTTGGCTTTCGTTAAACACACCGAAAAACCCATGCTGGGCCTGGCACCTGAGGGCTGCGACAATCCGGACGGAATCGTGTGCTTGCCTGCTCCGGGTGCAGGTCGTTTTGGACTTATGCTGGCGTCCAATGGTTTAAGATTCATACCCGTTGGAGCATTTGAAGAGGATGGTCGATTTTGCTTACGTTATGGACCCTCCTATTACCTGCAAGCCCCCACCGGGTTGACTGCCAGTGAAAAAGACACCCTGGCAGCCCGGATCATAATGCAAAATATTGCCAATTTATTACCCTCATCACAGCGAGGTGAATTTGAAGAACCCCTGGTTAAAGATCCAAACTCTTAGGACAGTGACTGTGGAGGAAATCCCAATGAAGAAAAACACTACGATCTGGCAAATGATCATTTTGAATATGTACTGGATAGGGCTTTCCTTCAAGTGGAATGCCATCCACCCGCTCATCCTGCCAGCCGTTCTGCTTAATTATGTTCCGGATTCCCAGAAAAATACCTACCTGGGTATCCTGACCTTTGCAGGGCTGGTCATCGCCACCCTTGTCCAACCCATATCCGGGGCGATCAGCGATCGCTGGGTTTCCCGCTGGGGTCGACGGCGCCCCTTGATCGTGATCGGCACCTTGTTTGATCTGGTGTTCCTGGTCATACTCGGTTGGGCTGGTGGACTGGCTTGGTTATTTGCTGGTTATATCTTCTTACAGTTCAGCTCCAACATCGCCCACGGACCAGTTCAGGGGTTGCTCCCAGACAGGGTGCCTGCTCACCAGCTGGGTGTAGCAAGTGGGATCAAGACATTCATGGATATGCTGGCACTCATCCTGGCCTCACTAGTGGCTGGCAGCCTGATCGATCCCGTCACCCGTGACCCAACCCTGATCATCGCCGTGGTCATTGGGCTGGTAATGATAACCACAGCCATTACCCTGTTTGGGACTAAAGAAGAGTCCACTGTTGGCAGCCGTCTGACAGACGTAAATTCACGCAGTATCTTTCAGGAATTCAAAGATCTATTCAAGGTGGATATTAAAACCAATCCTGCATATTGGTGGTTAATTGCAGAGCGATTTGTTTTCCTTCTGGGTGTTTTTGGAATTCAGCAATTCGCCCAGTATTATATCGGGGATGTACTCCATGTGGAGAATCCGGTTAAAACCACCGGCGACCTGATGGCAGCCCTGGCGATCGGCCTGGTGATAATGGCCCTGGTTGGAGGCTGGTTGACAGACCGGCTGGGAGCGAAACCCATCCTGGTAGCTGCAAGTCTCATCACGGCCTTGGGATGCTCGTTTCTCCTGTTGGTTGATGATCAGAGCAGCCTGGTGCTCATGGGCAGCGTCATCGGCGTTGGCATGGGTCTGTTCCTGACTGCCAACTGGGCACTCGCCAATCAACTTGCCCCCAGCAATGAAGCAGGCAAATACCTGGGTTTGACCAATATTGCTACAGCCGGAGCTGGTGCTTTGGGACGATTGTGGGGACCTATCCTCGATGGGCTCAACAATACCCGGCCTGGAGATTGGTTGGGTTACAAGGCCATGTTCATATTTGGAACCATTTGCGCATTGCTGAGTATTATTTTGCTGGTGCGCATTCCAACTCCCAAACGAAAATAAACAATCATGCAACCAACCAGATCAATCGACGTATATAAGTCAGAACGTACCACTCAGGAGCAAATGTGACCGACGAAATAGCCTGGATCGAACAGGCTCAAAATGGAAGCGATGAAGCATTTACCCAACTGGTCGAAACCTACCAAAAGCCGGTCTATAACCTGTGTTACCGGATGCTGGGAGAACCAGAAGCAGCTGAGGATGCAGCCCAGGAGACCTTCTTTAAAGCTTATAGAAACCTGGCCAGGTATGATAATAAACGATCCTTTCCAACCTGGCTGTTATCAATCGCTGCCCACCATTGTATCGACCGCTTACGCCGCAGAAAATACTCTGCTTTTTCAATCGATGATGATGAGAACCACTTTGAACTCCCGGATGGCAATGCCCCGGACCCGGAGAAGGAAACTTATCGGCGTGAGGTCCAGGCTCAAATGCAAACCCTGTTGAAATCCCTGGATTCCACCGACCGTGCTGCAGTCGTCCTGCGTTACTGGAATGACTGCTCAGAAGTTGAGATCGCCCAGGCACTCTCATTAACCGTCCCGGCAGTCAAGAGCCGCTTGCACAGGGCTCGTCGGGCACTTGCAAAACTATGGGAAGAAGAAACCACTCATTCACAAGTTGAAAGGAGGCCATATGAATCACCGGCCTTTTGAAGATTGGCTGCTCGAAAACCAGCCTCTAACACCTGAGCAGAATCAGGAATTGAAAGCTCACTTGAAGACCTGCACAACCTGTAAGGCGCTGACCGAAGTTGACTTGTTGCTTAGATCATCCCAAATGGTTGCTCCAAGAGCGGGATTCACACAACGCTTTCAATTGCAGATGGCAACTGAAAAACAATTGCTTCGCAAACGTCAACTTTGGGGGCTCGCTTTGCTGGGTCTGATCACTGTCCTTTCCATTGGTGTTCTGGCTGTTCAACTTGTCACCTTCTGGTTGAATTCACCAGCTGAAATTTTCGTCACCTGGGTGACCTGGTGGGTCACACTTGTATCTTCCATCAGAACTTTTGGAACCGTTGGTTTGGTTTTGCTCAGGATCGCAGCCGGGATCATCCCGTTGCCCTTGTGGCTGGGTATGGCAGGAGGGAGTTTTCTCCTGGTCCTGGTTTGGGTCTCTTCTTTATGGAAATTATCCTATTCAACAAGTATAAGGAGGTTGGCATGAAAACCACCCTGAAAGTATATACAATTCTTATCCTGCTTTTAGCCTTGTTTCTCCCCCTGCAGACTGCATTTGCAGATGGGTTTTCCGACGGTCAGGTCATTTTTGGGAGCAATTTTACCCTGGCAAGTGGTGAGACCCTGACCGGTGACCTGGTGGTTTTCGGCGGATCTGTGACAGTTGAGCCTGAAGCCCATGTGATCGGTGACATTGTGTTATTTGGAGGCAGCCTGACCATCGCCGGAGAAGTAACTGGCGATGTGGTGCTGGTAGGCGGATCAGGTTTGTTAAAATCCACGGCAATTGTGGCAGGCGACTTGAACATGGTTGGTGGCAGTTATCAAACCGAAAGCGGTGCCCGGGTTGTGGGAGCTATTAACAATTTTGCGTCGCCTCCTTCCATAAGTTATGATCTCCCTTCGCAGGTCACAGTGCCAGTGATCCCCAATATCCCCGATGATATTTCCAGATCAATCAGATCATCCTTCAATTTCAACCCATTCTCCGATTTTTTATGGTTATTCTTGAAATCCATGGGATGGGCAGCTCTGGCAGCCCTGGTGATGTTATTCTTTGACAGCCATACCCGGCGTGTCAGCCGTGCTGTAATATACCAGCCTGTTATTGGAAGTTCCATTGGCTTGCTGACCCTGTTGGTGGTTGTTGTGCTGGCTGTGATCCTTTCAATCACAATTATCCTCATCCCGGTAGCCTTGATCGGAGTTTTGATCCTGGCTTTTGCAATTGCCTTCGGCTGGATCGCCATCGGATTGGAAGTCGGTCAGCGCACAGCCCAGGCATTACACCAGGATTGGCCTTTGCCACTGTCTGCTGCATTGGGCACTTTCGTGCTGAATTTCATGGCAAATGGAATAGGTTTTATCCCTTGTGTTGGCTGGCTGGTACCATTCCTGATCGGCTTGCTCGGACTTGGTGGAGTACTTCTCTCCCGATTTGGGACACAAACCTATCCTCCCAGTGAAATCCTGCCCGTTGAAACTGAAACCACAATTCTGCCAGAGACATCAACACCCGCTTCCTAGTTAGGAACAAGAGCTATTACCAGCCCCACCTTCACCCAGGTGGGGCTGTTTCTGTCTCTCAGCTTGATAAATGTTCGTATTCGTTAAAACTATTTTTCTCTAATCCTGCCAGCTATTTGCATAAAAAGAGGCCATTGATTCTGGTATACTATTTTCAATACTGGGCTTTACCCTTCAAACCACCAAAATTATTTCCAGGAATTCACTTATGACCCAATTTGATATTGATCTTAAACCTGTCAGCCACATCACCGCCGATGCCATTGGTATTCCCGGACAGCGTGTATTTTACATCCAAGCCTGGCAGGACGACCGTCCACAACCTGTAACAGTCATTGTTGAAAAGATCCAGCTTCAATCCCTTGCAATCGGTGTTGAAAAATTAATCGCTGACCTGGAGCGTGAAAAACCGGATCTCAGCCAGGCCCTGGCAGATTATGACCCGGAAATTATGCGTATCATCCCTCCAGTTGACCCGCTTTTCCGCTCTGGAGAGATCGGCCTGGGTTACGAAGAAGAATCTGACTTGATGGTAGTAATGCTCAAGGAGATCCAATTAGAAGAGAATCCAATTGAAGATTCCTCGGTAGCCCGTTTCTGGTGCACACGCACACAGATCCGTCGGTTGGCACGCTGGAGCCAGGAAGTCATCAGCCGAGGTCGCCCCATCTGTGCCCAGTGTGGGCTTCCCATGGAAGCTGAAGGACATTTCTGCCCTAAAAAGAATGGTCATAAACATTAGGCAATTTTTCATAAAGAAACCCCAAATAGATCAGAAATAGAATAATGATGAATACTACCTCACAATTGCCGGACGTTATGATAAAAGACATCCTGCTGAATGGTGAGATCGAACTGAAGGGGCAATTCGTGCTGGGATATAACTATACTTTCCTGGTGCATGTGACCTACAAAAAAGACAGTATTCAAGCTGTATATAAACCAAGCCAGGGAGAACAACCCTTATGGGATTTTCCACCCGATAGTTTATCCAAACGGGAAATGGCTGCTTATCTTGTCAGCCAGGCGCTGGGTTGGGATCTGGTACCCACAACTGTTTTGTGTGAGAGGGGGCCTTTCGGATCCGGATCTTTACAGTGCTTTATTGAACACGACCCCGAGATGCACTACTTCAATTTCAATGAAGAGATCAAGTCCCGTTTGGGTCCGGTTGCCTTATTCGACGTAATTATCAATAACGCTGACCGCAAAGGTGGTCATCTCCTGCTGGATGGGAATAAGAAAATCTGGCTAATCGATCACGGCCTGTGCTTTCATGAAGAAGACAAATTACGCACGGTCATCTGGGACTTTGCCGGTGAGACCATTCCGCAAGAGCTGCTGACATCCCTGGTTAATCTTAAGACTGCTCTCGATAACCCGCTAGACTTATATGTTGACCTGGCCAATCACCTTAGTGGTGATGAACTGGCAGCCCTGCAATCCCGCTGTGAACAATTAATAACAGATGGTATTTTTCCATTTCCCCCACGGGATAGGCGCGCCTTTCCTTATCCCCCGATTTAAGGGTTCAGCTC
>JBDRQK010000308.1:0-3045 GCA_043826315.1 Chloroflexota bacterium | reverse complement strand
AGGGAAATTGGATCCGAAATCGTCCGTCAAGCAAGTGGGTAAGGAGGGATTCCAATGCTGCATCTCCGATTACACGAAAGGGGATATCCCGCCGATAACCTAAACAATAACCCGCAGGCGTTTTAGATAAAATAAGAATGCCGCACAAGCCTGCGTATCCACCAGGGCAGTATGTGCTCCTGGGATTGGTCTTTTGAACAGCTTTCGGTACAAGGTTTGCAGGGAAGGCCATTTATATCCATAAGGACCAGAGATCTGGCAAAAGTCGGTGGAAGCGAGCATGGTACAGATACGCGGTTTAGTTTCAATGATATTTGGAAAACCGCAGCGCAGGAACTCTGCCCCCAGGATCTTTTCATCGAACTGCATATTATGGGCAACCAATACATCGGCAAATTCGATCTTTTCTTTTAATATCCGCAGGATGTTTCTCAGCTTGGATCCGTTCTTGAGCGCAATTTCGGTCGTGATGCCGTGAATTTTGGCAGCATCTTGTGGAATGGTGTACCCGTCAGGTTTTATTATATATTCTGTAGATTCAATTTGCTTTGCGGTCTCATCCGTCAAGAGCCAGCCTACCTGAACCAACCTTGGCCAGTTTTTTGAGTCCGAGGCTGGTGCCCGGTAATTTGCGGGAATCCCTGTGGTTTCGGTGTCGAAGAATAAGTACATACCTGCTCTCCTGTTTGATTCGTAGTTATTGGGTGGGTGAATGTGCCTGGTTACATGGACAATCGAAAAAATCCCGGCTTACCCAATCGTTGAGCTGCGATTGTCCTGTTCCCAACGGCGGATCGCATTCTCAATCCATGTCAATCGAGTCCCATCCGGTAACAGTTGGCTTTCAAAATTGAACAACCGCTCCACTGCGGAGTGGTCACCGCCAACCTTGCAAAGCAGTTCGTTGTGGACCACAGCCTGGTTAATGGCAGCCTCGAACAATCCATCCACAGGATACGGGCGCTTTGTATGCTTTCTTGAGAAGCCATCCAGGAGGTCAAAAACCCTCCAATGCAGAGGGGCAACCGGGATTGAGCCTTTGCGGCGATCCTGGTCGATGACGTCATCGGGCTCATTAAGATTGCACCCGCATTTCGGGCAGCGGCTCAGCTAGTGGGATATGGTTGCACCACACCGCCACATTTGATCTTGTCATCCGCTGGTAGAGGGTCAATGCTGATTGGCACGATTTATTGTCTTCTATATAATGATCTAATATTTTCAGGTTACTGATTGTTTTGGAAAAATCCGGGGCGTTGTGTTGGACAACTATTTCTTTCGACCACGATACACCTTTATTTGTGCTTTTTCAATAGTTACCAAACCTTCTTGAATGATTCCGGAAGTCTCATCAAGGAATTCATCCAATTTTTCCTTGGTATCCACCAACTCAATCACAATAGGCAGATCTTCTGATAAACGCAGGATCTTTACTGTTGATATCCTGCTATTTGGACCAAACCCCATGATACCCCGTAAAACGGTCGCTCCAGCCAGCTCTTGCTCTCTTGCTTTGAGAACGATCCATTCATACAATGGCTTTCCTTCATGTTTATCACTCTCCCCAATAAATATTCGCAGCAAGTAGCCTTCTTCAGGTAGATCCATCTGACTACCTCCATATGAACAAAGCAGTTATCCGACCGAGCCACACGGCTCCTAAACCCAACAATAGATGGAGGCCGATATTTGTCAAAGAGAGGAGATTTTTTCCATCCATCATCAGGTTTACGGTTTCACTCCCGAAAGAAGAATAGGTAGTAAACGAGCCTAATAAGCCAATGAATATAAATAACCGGGTTTCAGGAGAAAATAAACCCCGGGTTTCCGCTAATTGTGAGAACAGACCGATTATGAAACAACCCAAAATATTTACTACTAATGTTCCGTAGGGGAAAGAGATATTCTTTGACCAATTTTGGACGAATCCACTAACGCCGTATCTTAATAACGCTCCCGTAAATCCACCCAAGCCAATTAAAATTAATTTATACATTCAGCCAATTCTCCTAGTTTGAAAAAATACTAGGAGTCATCAGCTTTTTGGCGGTTTATGGTGGACTCCATCACCCTTGATCCATTATATTTTATCATGGCATGTGTGTTTAACAATCATTATCCAGCCTCTTGATCTACTGAAGATTTACCTCAAGAAAATCTAAGACAAGATGGATATTTAATTGCAGCAAAAAATTTTGTTGAGTATGTTATGAAATCGGTTTTCTCTAGGGAAGCAAGTATCTTTACCACAAAAATCGTTGATTGTCGTCAATGCGAATTCAAGAATTGGCTATTCTTTGGAAGTGACCTAATTGAAAAATTAACAATTCGGACAGCGAATAAGCAGAATATTCTTGCGGAAAAACCCAGTGGAGCAAAGAGCTGCCTTTCACAGATTCAACTTATCGGGAATTGCTGATTCATCCATAAAAATATGGACTGGTGTTAAAATTCATTAAGCTTGACGCTTTACAAAGAACGCTTATAATTCAGTTACTGAATTATGGAATCTGGTAGACTTGTAAGAATGTACTTCAGATCTCCAGGGTCTATGTGATATCAAAAAGAGAAGACAGGGAGTAACAATATGCCGACTGCATTGATCACCGGAATTACAGGCCAGGACGGTTCCTACCTGGCGGAGCTGCTGCTCTCAAAGGGTTATGAAGTGGTTGGAATGGTGCGCCGTACCAGCACAGTCACATTCGAGCGTATCGCTCACATCCAGGATAACGTATCCATCGTTTTTGGCGATCTGCATGACCAGAGCTCGCTGGTATCCATGTTGGAAGAATTCAAACCAGACGAGGTTTACAACCTGGCAGCCCAGTCCTTTGTGCCGGTCTCGTGGAGCCAGGCTGTTCTGACAGGCGAGGTGACTGCCCTGGGGGTGACCCGCCTTTTGGAGACCATCCGCTCGGTCAACCCAAAGATCCGCTATTACCAGGCATCCAGCAGCGAGATGTTCGGCAAGGTTTTGGAGGTGCCGCAAACCGAGAAAACTCCTTTTTACCCACGCAGCCCCTATGGAGTGGCTAAAGTATA
>JBDRQK010000307.1:0-2354 GCA_043826315.1 Chloroflexota bacterium | reverse complement strand
ACTTCCATGCCGAAGCGAGAAAGATCATATCGGCTGGCAGCTGTGCAAATCATCTCGATCGCACAGCATGCCAAACCGAACATCATAGGCCATAATGAATTACTTCGACTCCAATTGTAGATGCGGTCCAGTGTAGTGACTGCCACCTGGTTCTGAATATCCGGTGGTATTGTTACCCCATCTTTATTCAAGTCAAATTTATCCATGGCATCCTCTTGAGATTAACGTACACTGATTGTATCTTCCGTTTTGTATCTGTCAAGTTTATAATTAAACAAATCTTCTTTATCTTAATTATGAAAACTCAAGAGCGAATTCGGTTACACCTTCAAACTCAAGAATCCTCCACCATTTTCCAAATGGCGAACGCCTTAAACCTGACCAAAGCCGATATCCGGTATCACGTGACCAGGATGGAAAAGCAGGGAATCTTGTTAAAAACACAGGGTAGTTACCAAAACGGTCAGGGACGCCCTGCTGCACAATACGGCTTGAATAAGCTCTACTCACTTGAATTAGTTCACACCATACTCAGCTCACTTATTAAATCAATGGATTTGAACTCTTTAAAGGATAAAGTTCTGAACAATATTTCATTTCAAATCGCTTCATCGCTGATTCTCGACACACATTCCACACATACAACCGCGACCAGGTTGATGAATAATATTGACTACCTTAAATCACTGGGGTTCAATCTACGCTGGGAAGCTGGCCTGACTGGACCGCGAATTCAAATAATTAGCGAACCAATCACCCCATTGATTGGAGAAAATGCAGTTACCCAACGGATCCTTACCTGTCTGCTCGCTGAATTGAGTAAATAAAATGCTGCCAGCTCAGGCGGCATTCAATTTATTAGTACTTCTTTATTCAACCGTCACAGATTTTGCCAGATTGCGAGGTTGATCAACGTCCAATCCCCTCAATGAGGCAATGTGATACGCAAGCATCTGTAATGGGATAACCGTGATAACCGGGCTTAGCATCCAGGGCGTCTCAGGCACCCACATTACATGATCCACCAGTGAGGCCACTCGTTCGTCACCCTCCGTTGCCACTGCCACTACGATCCCGCCCCTGGCTTTCGCCTGTTCGATTTGCGAGATCATTTTCTCGTGCCATGGGTCTTTCGTAGCGATGGCGAGCACCGGCATTTCGCGGTCGATAAGCGCGATTGGTCCATGTTTCATCTCACCCGCCGGGTAAGCCTCAGCATGGATGTAGGAGATTTCTTTTAGTTTTAACGCGCCTTCATACGCAATCGGCATGTTAATTCCTCGCCCAAGGTAAAGCATGTCACGAAAGTCTTTTAGCGCTACGGCAATTTTCTCAACCTCATCTTCTCGATCAAGGCATCTACCAACCAACTCTGGAACCAGGCGCAGATCGTCTACCAGTCTGATACGTTCCTTTTCGGTGATCACGCCGCGCAGATCAGCCAACAGCACTGCCAGCATGTACAGGTCAACCAGGGGTGCTGTAAACGCCTTGGTGGAAGCCACACCGATTTCCGGACCTGTCTGCATGGAAATATACCCGTCCGCGATGCGCATGGCTTGCGACCCGATGGCATTCACGATCGCCCACAAAGTCGCACCGTGTTTTCGCGCTTCTTCCATCGCTGCCAGCGTGTCGGCAGTTTCACCGGACTGACTGATGGCAACCACAACTGTGCCTTCATCAATAATTGGATCTGAATAGCGAAACTCGGATCCGATCTCAAGACTGGAGGGAATCCGCGCAATTTTCTCGATCAATATTTTGCCTACCATCCCTGCGTGAGAAGCGGTTCCGCAAGCTATCAGAATTACTTTCTTTATCTTTTTGGCCTTCTCCGCAGTAAGGTTCAATTGCGGCAATTGTATGGTTCCCTGTTCAAAATCCACCCGACCCGCGAGAGTATCTGTGAGCGACCTCACTTGTTCATGGATCTCTTTTTGCATAAAGTGCCGGTATTCGCCTTTTTCAGCGGAAACGGGATCCCATGCTACCGCGGACACTTGCGGTTTCACTTTTACACCCTCGATGGTGGAAATTTCCACCCCGGTGCGCATGACGATCGCCATCTGCCTGGATTCGAGGAATATCAATCGTCGTGTGTGTTCCAGGATGGCAGGGATGTCAGACGCTATGTAATTCTCGCCCTCGCCGAGCCCGATGACCACGCCGCCAGCGTTACCGATGCGTGCTGCGATAAGTTTATCCGGTTCCTCAGATGACATCACAACCACACCGTGTGCTCCCCTTAGACGGTTCAACGCTTTGCGAACTGCATTTTCCAGGTGGTTGCCTGCTTCAATATATTTCTCCACGAGGTGGACAATTGTTTCGGTATCTGTATCAGATTGAAA
>JBDRQK010000306.1:0-9773 GCA_043826315.1 Chloroflexota bacterium | reverse complement strand
ACCATTGTACTGGATTGTCCATCGGGGCTAGGTAAAAACATTGTATCTTCAGGTGGATTGAAACTGAATTTTATCCGGGTGACAAGGTCTTCGATCCTCCAGGAGAGACGAGAGTGAACCGGGGGCAGCCAATAGATTCCAAAAATAAGGATCAAAATGGCAACTATTCCAATAACTATCTTTGTTGTTTTATAAATATTTTTCACTTTCTTCTTTTATATAATTTGATGAACGGTTGGGATGGATGATGAACCAGGCTTATCATTTTCAATGAACAGGTTTCGTACCAATAATTCTGAATTGATTATACCGCCTTGAGGTATGCCTGTAAAACAAGGCAAGGGCACAAAAATCTGTGCCCTTGCGAATGCTTGATTTAGTAATTTCAGGCGTCTCGGACTTCCCCATCGATGACATCGCCATCGGAATCCTCAGCCGAAGCCGTTCCCGGGTCAGCGGTCTGCTGATCTTCTCCAGGTTGTGACTGGTCTTGTGAATAAAGCTGCTGACTGAGAGCGTGGAAAGCGTTCTGAAGCTCATCGTTGAGTTTCTTGATCTTTTCCACATCCTCGGACTGCATGACTTGCTTTAGATCATTGACCTTGCCTTCAATATTACTTCGCTCGGACGCAGGAACTTTATCACCCAATTCGCGTAGCGCTTTTTCAGTTTGATACACCAGGTTGTCTGCTGTGTTTCGTGCATCAATGGCTTCGCGACGTTTCTTATCATCTGCTTCGTGTTGTTTGGATTCCTGAACCATTTTTTCAATATCCTGTTTGTTCAGGTTGGTGGATGCAGTCACTGTGATCTTCTGTTCTTTGCCGCTCGCTTTATCTTTGGCGGTCACATTCAGGATGCCATTGGCATCAATGTCAAAAGTTACTTCAACTTGTGGAACTCCACGTGGAGCAGGTGGAATTCCGTCCAATCGGAACCGTCCCAGCGACATATTGTCTGCTGCCATGGGTCGTTCGCCTTGCAGGATGTGAATATCCACTGCAGTTTGATTATCAGCTGCCGTTGAGTATGTCTCTGTTTTTCTCACAGGGATCGTGGTATTTCGTTCGATCATGGTAGTCATTACACTTCCCAGCGTTTCAACACCGAGAGATAGGGGGGTAACATCCAGAAGGAGGATATCTTTCACATCACCGCCAAGGACTCCGGCTTGAATGGCAGCTCCGATTGCCACGACTTCGTCCGGATTAACTCCCTTGTTGGGCTCTTTTCCTGTCAGGGATTGAACCAGGTTTTGCACCATTGGCATGCGAGAGGAACCTCCCACCAGAACGACTTCGCTTAATTCCGTAGCTTTCATACCGGCATCTTTTAGAGCTGCCTCAAATGGCTTTCGGCAGCGGTTAAGCAGATCTTCGGTCATTTGCTCAAATTTGGCACGGGACAATTTTAACTGAAGATGCTTGGGTCCATTGGCATCAGCAGTAATATAAGGAAGGTTGATCTCGGTTTCCAAAACACTTGTAAGTTCGATCTTAGCTTTTTCTGCAGTTTCACGAAGGCGTTGAAGTGCCTGTCGGTCCTGGCGCAAGTCAATACCCTGCTCTTTTTTGAATTCATCTGCAGCCCAGTTGACTATTTTTTGGTCCCAGTCGTCTCCACCTAGATGAGTGTCTCCATTTGTGGATTTAACTTCGATGACACCTTCACCAACATCCAGGATGGATACATCAAAGGTACCCCCACCCAGGTCAAAGACCAGGATGGTTTCATTTTTTTTCTTGTCCAGTCCATAAGCCAAAGCAGAAGCGGTCGGCTCGTTGATAATGCGCATGACTTCCAGCCCGGCGATACGTCCGGCATCTTTTGTAGCTTGGCGCTGGCTGTCATTGAAATAAGCCGGCACGGTGATGACTGCCTGGGTGACACTTTGACCAAGGTAGGATTCGGCGTCAGCTTTTAATTTAGCCAGGATCATGGCAGAAATTTCCTGCGGACTGTATTCACGATTATTAGCAGGAATTTTCACCCGGGCTTCATCGGATGGTCCGGCAATGACTTCGTATGGGACCATCTTGCGTTCAGTTTCCACTTCATCGAAACGTCGCCCCATGAATCGTTTGATTGAATAGACAGTATTCTCTGAGTTGATCACGCCTTGGCGCTTGGCCGTCTGCCCGACCATACGCTCGCCACTTTTGTTAAAGGCAACCACGGATGGACAAAGTCGTCCACCTTCGGCAGTAGTGATCACAGTGGGTTGGCCACCTTCCATGACTGCTACAACACTATTAGTTGTCCCCAGATCGATTCCAATGATTTTTCCCATTATTGTAACTCCTCAGCTTTGATTTTCTTTTTGCGTCTATCGGCGCAAGTATTTATATAGGATAAAATATACCCTCCCCATGCAAGAATCACGTTAACAAACCATAGGTTTTTTGTAGAATCTATATGGAATTGTACAGGAGGAGATATATCGAAAATCCAACTTCTTTGGTTGGTTGTTAAGTACCTTGACAGACTCGATCAGAACATGTATTTTTGACAAGAAATTACCAAAAAAATTCCAAGTATTATTCCTTCACTTTATCAAGAATTTACCCTGAAGGTCAGCAAATCGTTTAGTTTAGGACTAATTCCAATTGTTGGTATTAACATTACTTTGATTTGTTAAGAATTATGATGATGGTTGTGGGGAGATAGATGAGAAGATCTGACTGGAAGGAATACCCTGGCTGGTGATTTGTGAGATTGTTTTATTACTGGTTGACAGGGCAATCTGGATGATTGGTTGACCATGGTTATTGAATGATTTGTAGATAGGATTGGGATTGGATTTGGATTTGTTAATGATCACAAGCAGGAATTATTCAACAATTATCGTAAATCGTAGCTGCTCAGGCTTGTCACCCTCCCGAAGGACACTGGGACAGTGTGAGGGAGTGTTTATTGCGACCGACACTTGCATCTGCAAGCTAGTGCAGGTGAAAGTGTCACAACGATCACACCATCTTGGCATCCTTCGGGTGGATGGCAATCAAACTACCAATCTACTTGTTATTCCTGAGGAAACTTGATCTACCTGAATAGTTATGTATATATTAATAATTTACTGACAATGTCTCTTTCTTATGGTGAAGGAAAAATCGCTGGGCGAGGTGGATTTCCATACCGATCCCAGAATAAATTCAGTGCTGGTCCCGGGTCAGTGTTGGTGTTGATACGGTAGTGACCCATCACCATTTCCAGCGGGATGTCCCATCGCTCGCGAATGTCATTCACCAGAAGCACCAACGATCTGATCTGTGCCACGCTGTAATCTTCCCAATAACGGTAACCGAAGGACATTTCGTAATCTTCATAAACCGGGCCGTCAAACGTACTGGGATCATTCACCGTACCCCCGTTGACCAGTTCGATCCCGATCGATTGCGTGGCTGGTTCCATGAAATTTCCCTGGTTATCTTCACAGATCGGGCAGGATGCCAGGCAAATGGAGCGCACCCCGTAACAGGAGACATGGTAAGCTCCCAGGCTTTCAGGCACCACCTGAATAACCGTACCATCCCGATCGATAATGTAATGCGCACTGGTGTTATTCAATTTTTGAAAGGTGGTTATGGCACCTGTCAGTGGGCCGCGTGTCCCGTGCAACACAATGGCACGTGGTTGGTTGGTGGGACGGATATTGCACGACGGAACCAGCTTGACTGGAGCCGGTAGAGCAGCCTGGGTCTCCGCACTGAGATCCACCTGGAAAATTAGGTGGTTCAATTGGTAAACCCGTAAGATCGGGTCTGTGGTTTGATTGATCAGTTCGCAATTGGAAATATATTCTGTCACTGAAGTGATTCCAATTGCGTTCGGTGTTGGTGTGGCAGCTATTGGAGTTTTGGTTGCTTGCTGAGTGGTTGGTACAGTTGGCAAACCGGTCAACCTGGTTTGCTCCTGGATCAATTGTTCAAATGTCATACCATTAGCTGTACTCAATAGTGGGTATACATCCGGGTTTGAATACGGATAGACACGCGGTAAAGAAAATCGCTCACTGTCTCCTCGTAATGCACTCCGATCACTGCGGGAATAACCTGCCACAGCGAATTGGTATCCAAGTGATTTGAGTACTTCGATGTTTTGAAGATTATAGGCATCATATGGGAAAGCAAACCCCAATACAGGTTTACCGATATTTTCTTCAATCAAGCTTTTTGATAATCCGGCATCCTGTTTTTGGATGGCTATATCCAGTGTTGTGTAATCCTCATGCCAGATGCCGTGTGATTCAACCGAGATCAATCCCTCATCAGACCATGCTCGCAATTCTGACCAGCAGAAGGTTTCTTCTTCCATGTTGCAATCATCTCCGATCAAATTGGTATTCGCAACCAGGAAAACAATTGCATTTAACCCATATTTTCTTAACCTTGGGATAACGATTTGAGCATATTCACTATGGCGATTTACCCCGATATCAAATGATAAAACCACAGATTTTTGGGGATAAGCACCTCCGTTTAAGAAATCAACCAATTGCTCAGCATTCAGGGTGATGTAACCATTATCTGCCAGCCAGCGCAGTTGATTATCAAACCACTCAGTTGTCATCATCACTTCAGCGCTGAGAACAAATGTCGGATTGTGGTATTCGATGATGGGTATACGTTCTGCTGCCACCATTTGTGTGGGTGTGGCGGAAGGTGGCTGTGTTTCACTGGGACTGGCTGAGACAGTTTGGGTCGGCACTTTAATTGTGGGGATCAAAACTGTTGGGATAATGTTCGCCGTAGTTCCCGTTGGTTCAAGAATGGTTCCGGTTGGTGTGCATGCGCTTTGTAGGGCTAAGATTATCAGCAGGGAAATTGCAAAAAAAGTGGTTTTAGGGTGCATAAGTGATGTCCATTATGGTTTTCAAAATTGTACCTTAAAACACTGGTGAATCTGAAAACAAATGTGCCGAAAAATCTGGTTGGACTTTTCAGCACAAAGGAAAAAGATGGTGGAGATGGCGGGAATCGAACCCGCGTCCGAAAGACTCGACCCTCGAAAATCTACGAGCGTAGCCAGATGATCTGTGTCATTGAAGGTATCCCATTCGGCAAGAATTGCCTTCAACCAGCCGCTCAGACCCGAAAGTCCTCTTTCGCACTTTTAGCGACATCCAGTGCGGCACTCCACCTTTGTGTCGCCCGATCCGCTCACCCGGTGGAGTACGGGAGCGGCGGACGCGGCTTCTACTGAAGCCGGCTGTTACGCCTTAGCTTAAGCAGCTAGGGGCATGGCAGCGTAGGAAGTGCGATTGGCACTTAAGTTTTTGTGCTGGTTTAACGAGATCGGCACCACTCGGCTCGCATTCCGGGACCAGCCTCCTCCGTCGAAGCCTGGCATCCCCAATGCACCAATTATACTGCTTTTTAACCCATTTTCCACCCCAAGCTTTTTTTATATGAATGCAAATAAATAAGAGTGTATTTTTTCTACAGAGTCTTTTGCTATGTTGAACAAGCCTCCAAGAACCTCCTTGCTGTTGGAGCTGGTGATAAACCTGGAGGATTACCAGCGTGGTTGTGCAGATTTCATTCCCGTTCTTGCAGGTTGAGATCGCGCATTTTCTCCGTAATTGAATTGATTGCTTCTGTAAACATTCCAAATTTTTGGGAATATTTCAAACATGTTATACTCCGGAGTAAGTCAATTTCAAATTAAGAGAGTGTTTCTTCTCCAGGATGAGGAGATGTTAATAAAATTGAAACTAATAAAAATATACGGGGTTATTACTTTTGAACCCTGGCAATAAGGTGAAGTAATGCCAGATTTGGATGAATCTGAGATTTTAGCAAAAGCTTCGCAGGGTGATCGGGATGCCTTTGGGTTCCTTTATGAGCGCTATGTCGAACGGATCTTTAACTATGTCTACTACCGAACCGGGAATGTTCATGACGCTGAGGATATTACGGCTCGTGTTTTTTACAGAGCCCTCCACCACATCCATAATTACCATGACCGCGGTGTCCCTTTTTCAGCCTGGTTATATAGGATTGCTCATAACCTCGTAGCCAACTGGCATCGTGATCGAAGTCGCAAGCAGGAAATTCCATTGACAGAAGTTCCCACCATCAAGTACAAGGGTGATGCCCCAGAGCAATCAGTGGTTTATATAGAAGAACGCGAAAATTTGTTGCAATTGATCCAAAAATTAACCCCGGATCGTCAAAATTTGCTCATCCTTAAGTTTATTGAGCATATGTCCAATGCTGAAATCGGTCAGGTCATGGGTCGCAGTGAAGGTGCTGTAAAAAGCCTGTATCACCGCACCTTGCATTCTTTGCGGGAAGAGATCGGTGATGAATTGACCGAAGAATGAAGATCTGGTTAAATTCTATAATTTTTCGTGAAGATAAAAAGACACCATCGCAGGAGAAGCAGGAGATGAGTTCAAAAGAGAAGCTCGTCAACACACCAAAAGATACTCTGGGTTTATTGGAAACCAAATTGAATGGTTTATTAAAACCGGTGATGCCCCGTCCGGAATTTGTAAATTCATTACGTCAACGTATACAAATTACAACACAACCGGCATGGGTGAGCCGGTTTAATAACATACAATTCATCCTTATATTGGTAGCGGGTGTCCTGTCCGGAGTTATTGTGGTGACGATGCTCGCACGATTGTTGGTGAATAACTTGGTTTCTGGGAAGAAGTCGACAGGATTGATGTAATAGGGATCCTTTCAAGTGGATATACAGGGTTATGATTAATTATTGAATTATTGCTCCATTTTTGGCTTCACTCTGCTAAAACCCTATTAGTTTTCTTATCTTAGGAAAAAAAAGATAACTTGCCAGTTTTATAAGCCCAGTTTGTGGTTTAATTGTTTTAGTGAAGGTTCAACCAAATGTGACCCATCTGGCCAAATGATGGTGGGCACGCTGCGATTTCCATTGTTAACCTTTTCCACGATAGCACACGCACTTGGATCTTTATTAATATTTATCCATTGGTAGGCAATATTATTCGCGTCCATGAATTTGCGCACACGATAACAATCGGGACACCAATTTGTTCCATAGATCAGGATGGGGGTTTCTTCAAGTGACATTAAATTCCTTTGATAGCAGATTTATTAAACAAAACATCCTTTCTTTAACCTTGTGTAAAACGAATATTATTGTACCTCTATGAAGAATATTGTCTGATTAGCAAGTTAAAATTAAATCCTCAACCGATTATGGACACCGTACATTACGCGATTGTGCATTTTTTTTCTGAAAATAGAGTCACAAATACCCATCGTTCTAAATAAAATGACTTGCCAATACAATAATGTTTTCCAATCTACCTCTCCCTTATAACCTCCATCAATATTGAAGAGACCAATCCCAGACAGGATGTCTTATGTGAAATAAAATCAACCACTCATGTACGCCTGTGGATCTCCTTGTTGACCAATTTCAAACCGTTGATTGTCTTGAGGGAGGGAATATTAGTTTATTACTATTCATCGATGGAATTAACACAAAGAGATTTGTCGAATAGCTTAATGTTGTATATTTTTATGGTTAAAAAATGGGAGATTTGATAATGAAAAAATAATCCTTTACGAGGATGTTTTAACATGGCTTAATCATTAGAATATTATTATATGTAACTTCAAAGTTGTGTAATCTTACTATTTGGTTGTTTAATAAATTAAAAATTTATTGCTAAAAAATTACACTTAACAAATAAAAAAAATTACACAAGTATAAGCTTTACACAAGGTGATGAACAAGATTTAAGGAAAAAAATCTTTACAATTAGTAATAATCTTCATTATCAACTGGAGAAAAATGGATAATCCAGAGAATCACGGAATCGGTGCCAACATCGATGCAGAATCAAAGCAGGCAGCTGGAGCAGATCTGGATAATATCGGTAGGCAAACCCATGCACGTGTTTTGATAGTGGACGATGACCTTGATTTTATTGAAATGCTCAAATTGATCCTTCGGCAAGCTGGTTTTGATGTTGCTGGAGCAACAAATAGTCATATCGCCTTGGAAAAATGCACTGAGATTAAGCCGGATGTTATTCTACTAGATTTGATGATCCCAGGAGTGGATGGATGGGGTATATATCAGATCTTACGTGAGATCACACGAGCTCCAGTTATTGTTGTTTCAGCCAGTGGCAACCGCGATTATGTTGTCCATAGCTTGGAGATGGGAATCTATGATTATATCTCCAAGCCTTTTTACAACCCTGAGATCATTGCACGCATCAACCGAGCTTTGGCAAGTATTGAACGAACCACACCTAATAAAGTCAAGCTATTTCCAAATGAGAACTTGCGAGTTGATATGGATTCTCAGGAAGTAGTGCTGTATAAAGAAACCGTCCAATTATTGCCGCGTGAGTTTAAATTCTTGGCTATCCTGGTCGAGAATGCTCCTAAAAAGGTGAGTTATAAAGTCCTCTGCGAGAGGATGTGGGGCGAGGACAATTACAGAACACGATCACATTTAAAGACCATTGCTTTTTCCCTTCGTCGAAAGATGGAAGAAGACCCAACCCGGCCAAGATTGATCTTGAACTATCGTGGCATGGGCTACAAACTGGAAGCAAGTACAGCTGCTCTTGACGAAAAAGATGATTTATTAAATATTGATGATCAATAACTCAACTATAAATATTTCAGCTATGTTTCAGAATTCTGAAAGGAAGATAAAATGAAAACGTCCAACCGATTTTTTCCCAAAGCTGGAAAAATTATGTACATTCTATCCGTAGCCATGTTGATTGCTTCCTTGCTGATAAACATGATGCCACCCTCCCCGGCTTTTGCTCACCATCCAATATTATCAGGTGTTGTCAGCTGTGAAATCGATGGAAGCCAAAAGGTCACTTGGACAATTGCAAACTCCCGATCACAAAAAAAAATGGAAATAAAAAAAATTAATCGTGTATTGGTTGGAGCGGTTGAAGGTAAAATACTAGATATTTCAGTCTCAATACAGGGAGTCGAATATTTACCTAAAACCCAGACTGGGACGATTACATTAACAGTGACCGGAAATTGGGTAGATGGAAATGTTACTGATACAAGTAGTGCATCGGTAAATTTAGGTGGTAATTGTCCTATACGAGGACTATCCTTGGCCAAGACCGGTGCATTGGATCTTGGAGATGGCAAACTTGATGTTTGTGATCTGATCAGCTACAGTTTGTTGGTCACCAATATTGGTAATATAACACTCTCCAATGTGGCCGTAAGCGATCCATTGTTGTCTTCAGTCAGCTGTCCAGGGGGTAACCCGATCCCATCCATGGCACCGACAGCAAGCCTCACCTGCTCCGGCAGTTATACCATCACCCAGGCGGATATTGATGCTGGCAATCGTCATAACACTGCGACAGCTTCAAATGGACGGGTTAGTGCAACCGATAGCTACAACGTACCTTTGAATCCCACCGCGAAATTATCGATAGCCAAGACTGGTGTATTGGATCTTGGAGATGGCAAACTTGATGTTGGTGATCTGATCAGCTACAGTTTGTTGGTCACCAATATTGGTAATATAACACTCTCCAATGTAGCCGTAAGCGATCCATTGTTGGCTTCAGTCAGCTGTCCAGGGGGCAACCCGATCCCATCCATGGCACCGGCAGCAAGCCTCACCTGCTCCGGCAGTTATGCCATCACCCAGGCGGATATTGATGCTGGTAATCGTTACAACACAGCGACAGCTTCAAATGGACAGGTTAGTGCAACCGATAGCTACAACGTACCTTTGAATCCCACCGCGAAATTATCGATAACCAAGACCGGTGT
>JBDRQK010000305.1:0-6000 GCA_043826315.1 Chloroflexota bacterium | reverse complement strand
TCATAGGGGTGGCTGATGGGGGTCGAACCCACAACCCTCGCATCCACAGTGCGATGCTCCGCCATTGAGCTACAGCCACCATGAGAGGGGCGAATTTTAGCACGATTTTACTGGCTAGGCAAGCATATCCTTAACAGCGCGGGCGATCTTTGCCCGTTCCGCTGTTTGTTGTGTCCCCTGTACCAGATCTTTAATGGTAACCAAACCTTTGGCAGCTTCGTCCGGTCCGAGTACAATAGCCAGGCGCGTACGCATCCGATCTGCAAATTTAAATTGCTTACTTAATTTCACCGGCTCTGGATAGCAAATTGCATTCACCCCCTGACGGCGCAAATCAGCTCCCAAGGCATAAGATTCAGAAATAAATTCCTCCGAAAATACTGTCACTAAAACCTGAGCCTGGGTTATTTCAAATGTGGGAACCAGTCCATTTTCCTGAAGCACCAGGCTGATGACCACATCGCCCATGGCAAATCCTACTCCTGCTAGTGGTTCACCACCTACATCAGCCAGTAAATTGTCATATCTGCCACCTCCAAGAATGGATCGGCGAACACTTCCGGTAGTGTCAAATGCTTCAAAAACCGTGCCTGTGTAATATAACAAGCCTCGCATGATGTTTGGATCGAACTCAACGTAATCATTGACACCCAAAGCTTTAAGTGCTGAAAACAGGCGCACTAATTCATCGGATTCCTGCCAAAGTTCCTTGTTTGCCAACAAATCTTTGATCCCTTTCAATTGTATAGAACTCAATCCAATTTCAAGAGCAAAAGCCTCCCAATTTTCAGGAGTCATTTTTGATCTACGGTCAACCAAATTTGAGATAAGCGGTCTCAATTTAGAAGAAAAACCCAGAAGATCGAAATGTGTATCCATAAGTCGGCGGTTATTGACATAAATTCGCGTATTCTTTGGTCTTAGACCCAATTGTTTAAAAAAACCAGCTGCAATTGCGATCAATTCAGCATCAGCTTCCGGAGAGCTGACACCCAATAGATCTATGTTCCATTGAAAAAACTCTCGAGAGCGTCCTTTCTGAGGACGTTCGTAACGCCAGAAAGGACCAAAAGACCACCAGCGTGCCGGGAAAGTCAACTCGTTTTGTTTTTGGGTGATCATACGTGCCAGACTGGGGGTTAACTCTGGTCGAAGGGCGATCAAATCACCGCTACGATCCTCAAAAACATAAGCTTGTTCCTTGACCAACTCTTCACCAGATTTGGCAGCATATAATTCTATGGATTCGAGGAAAGGTCCTTCATATTCCTGGTATCCAAATGATTCAGATACCCGACGCAAGTTGTTATATAACCAAGTGCGGACAGCCATTTGTTCAGGGTAAAAATCCCGCGTGCCTTTAACTGACGAGACAATTTTTTTCATTCCAACTACTCCAATAGGCGCTATTTCTGGGATGGCTTTTGCAAAGTATGGTTATCTTAACTTTTTACCTGTTCTGGATGGGTTTTGAGCATTCAATACCATTTATAGCTACAGAGAGAATTTTAACACAAGTTGTGGTATATTCGAAACCGGATATTTATCAATACTTAAACGAGGATACATGGAAATCAATTATCAGGAAACCCCCGATGATCTATTAAAACGAATCGATATTCATAAACAATATGGAGGCCGTGATATAGACCGTTGGATGCTGGACATCTTAAATCCCAAGAACGGCTCCGATATCCTTGATGTCGGTTGTGGCGCAGGGAAACAGTGCTTCCTTTACAACCAGTATACGGGAGGTACTGCCAGAATAACTGGTGGAGATGTGAACGTTGAGCTTCTAGCAAAAGCACGCAGCGAAAATGTAAAAATTGGTAGTCCTGTCAAGATCATCGAACTTGATTTTAATAAACGATTCCCTTTTGAGGATAATCTATTTGATCTGGAATCATGCTGCTTTGCCATCTACTATGCCAGCGATATTCCAGCTACCATCCGCGAGATGCATCGCGTCCTCAAACCAGGTGGACGTTTGTTCTCCACAGGACCCATGCCAGAAAATAAGCAATTGTTTTATGATGTTATCAAAGAAGCCACCGGGAAGTTCATTCCACCCATGCCGGGTTCATCACGTTACAGCACACAAATATTGACTGCCATGAAAGAAACCTTTTCATCCGTCGAAATCCACGTATTCGAGAATCCACTCACTTTTCCCGAAGTGGAACCATTCATAGAATACGCCCGTGCCTCTTTATCTGAGGACAGAAAACTTTGGACAGGCCTCTTCAATGGCAAGGAAGATTTTGGCAATGTAATGAAAGCAATTCAAACCGTTGCTGAACAACATCTTAAGAAAGATGGCAAACTGGTGATGACCAAAGTTGTTGGTGGATTCGTTGCAACCAAATAATGGAATTGTATTAGTTTCAAAGATGGATATGAACGACGACAAGACCTGAGCACAACTCCAAAATTTTTAATTTTCAGAACTGTCAGCAAGGTAACAAATATTGGTGATAATATGATCTTCTATGGAAAACGGGTTCTTTTTATTGGTGCACACCCAGACGATATCGAGTTGGGTGCAGGGGCTTTTATCCATCATATCGTGCCATCGTGTGATGTGCTTTGCCTGACTTTGTCGGATAATCAAAAGAATCCAATGCTTAAAAAAGTGGTGGAAGAGCTGCATACCAGTATGCAGATTCTGGGTGTACCTGATGACAGGGTGATCGTGGAAAAGTTCACCACACGTGAATTTCCAGATCTTCGCCAGGATATTCTTGAATATCTTTTGAAGATCCGGCGGGAATTCAAACCGGATGTGGTCTTTGTTCATAGCCGGGCAGATATTCACCAAGATCACAATGTTGCCACAGAAGAAGCTTTAAGAGCTTTTCGTGGCACTTCTTTATTAGGGTTTGATGTTGTACGATCAAGTTATGGCTTCTTCCCCCATTTCCTGGTTAAAGTTAATGATGAAGATGTTGAAAAGAAAATAGAAGCATTAGCCCAATACAATACCTATTCAGACAAATATTACTTTGACCCGGCATTGCTAAAAGCCACAATGATTCGCAATGGAGCCCTGGCAGAGTGTACTTATGCTGAAGGATTTGATATTCTGAGAATTGTTGGACAATTTGAGCCCAACGAAAACTAGACGATACCAACCTCGATCATCCCATTTACGATCCTTACTGGATACGCCGGGATATCCACAGCAGCTGGTAAAAGTAATGCTTCCCCAGTTCGAATATCAAACCGGGCACCATGCCTCGGACAGATTATATCCATTCCCTCGATTTCACCATCCCCCAATGGGCCATCATCGTGTGTACAGACATCACCCAGTGCAAATAAATTTCCACCAATATTTAAGATGACAATTTTTTTCTCGTCCACTTCAACGAATAGCCTCTCCCCGTTGGGTAAATCGCCCAGAGGAGCGATTTGTATAAATTCGCATTCGGATGGATCTTTATGTAAATAATTGAACATTCTCACTCCACCAGGTCATCACTTGCTTCACCCAGACCATAAACTCCGGCTTTTAAAACCTTCAATGAAAGTAATGCGCATTTCAAACGTACCGGGCCAAGCTCAATGCCAAGCAAATCCAAAATATCTTGTTTTTTCAGATTCTTGATTTCTTCGAGCGGCTTGCCAATAATTGACTCGATTAAAAGATCAGCAGATGCCTGTGAAATGGCACAACCATGACCGTCAAATCGCGCCTCATTGATGCGACCATCTTGATCTACACGCAAGTCTATGCGAATGTGATCGCCGCAAAGAGGATTATCATCTTCGAAGGAGATATCATGTGGTTCCAATTTACCGCGATATTGTGGGTTCTTATAATGATCAATAATTACTTCGCGATATAGATCTTCCATTTTTTCACCTGAATATTCTTAGTAAATCAACGCATTCGAGAGGGAGTTTTTTATTGCTCAGATGTTAGTAATCATGCAAACATTTTTTTGACCTTGTAAATCCCGTCAATTAATTGGTCAATTTCATCGATTGTGTTATATATATAAAAACTGGCACGGGTTGTGGCAGGAATACCAAGATTTTCATGCAGAGGTTGGGCACAATGGTGACCGGCCCGAACCGCTAATCCAAACCTATCCAGGATCTGGGCAACATCATGGGGATGGATATCATCCAATGTAAAAGCTGCCACGGCACCCTTGTGTTCTGCTGGAGGGCCATAGACTCTCACTCCAGGGATCTCTTCCAACCTTTCAAGAGCGTAGTGGATCATCTCTTGTTCGTGGGCTTCAACCCGGGACATTTTAATATCTTCCAGGTATTCCACCGCGCTGCCAAATCCAATAGCCTCGGATATCGCTGGTGTCCCTGCTTCAAATTTGTGCGGTAGCGAGTTGGGTACAAAAGAACGAAGATGTACCGTCTTGATCATATCGCCTCCTCCCAGAAAAGGAGGCATATTTTCAAGCAAATCTAAATTTCCATATAAAACCCCAATTCCTGTGGGACCAAGCATCTTGTGGGCAGAAAACGCCAGGAAATCCACATCCAATGCCTGCACATCCACGGGTAGGTGTGGCACTGATTGAGCGCCATCCAACAATGTGATCGCTCCAACAGCATGGGCTTTTTTGATGATCTCTGCTGCGGGATTGATCGTCCCAAGCACATTCGACATATGGGAAAATGAAACCAAGCGTGGTTCCTGATTGAGCAAATTTTCATATTCCTGTAAATCCAACAATCCCGTTTCATTAACCGGGATAAATTCCAGCCGAACACCACGTTCAGATGCCAGCATGTGCCAGGGAATCAGGTTGGAATGATGCTCCATTTCTGTCAGAATGATCAAATCACCTGATTTCAAATTGGTGCGCGCCCAAGTGTATGCCACCAGGTTAATCGATTCACTCGTGTTACGGGTGAAAATAACCTGTCGCGCTAAAGGCGCATTGATGAATTTTGCAATTTTTACCCGGCTATCCTCATACATTGATGTGGCTTCTTCAGCCAAAACATGAATGCCGCGATGAATATTGGCATTATGATTGCGGTTAAAAGAATTTAACGCATCCAATACAGTTAAGGGTTTCTGGGAAGTTGCAGTTGAATCAAGGTAAACCAAGGGTACTCCTGGATGCACTTCCCGATCCAGAATTGGAAAATCAGCACGGATTTTTTTTACATCCAATGCAGTCATTTTATACTTCCTTGACAGCTCTCTTCTTTTTTGGCATTGAGCGAATATGCTCAGAGTTTGGTGGATACCACAGGATTCGATCCGGGACCATCCAACCATCGGTTAGATAAACATTGGTACGAAATTGAACTGCAACAAGTTTTGGGTCTATTTGCACAATAATCCCACGTAACCAACCACGGATCCTGTCTGTATTCTTTTCATGATCACAAAAAACTTCAACTGTATCCCCAACTTCAAATTCCGAACTTAGATCCGGCGAACGCATAAATGCAAATTGAGCCATAATAACCCTCCGGAAACAGCACATCCATCATAAGTGTAATGTATGCTATTTCAATAAAATAATGAACCTATTATTGTAAATCTAAACAAACATCAAATCAAATGTTTGATGCAAAATAAATGAATTAATTGCCTATCGTCTTTTCAAGGATTGCCTTCTGAAATCGTTCACGGACACCTTCAAACGGGATTCGCTGCATAATCGGGTCAAAAAAACCTTCCACAATAATACGCTCTGCATCTTCGTGTGGAATTCCCCTGCTTTGTAGATAGAACATTGGTTCCGGATCAATATTTCCAACTGTGGCACCATGAGTGCAACGGACATCATCAGCCAGGATCTCCAAACCAGGAATAGAATCCGCCCGCGCCGCAGGATTTAGCACCAGATTGCGATTGGCCTGAAAGCCATCTGTTCTTTGGGCACCGGGTGCGACATAGATCATCCCCTGCCAGACTGATCGACTGCTTCCTTTTAATGCACCTTTAAAAAGAAGGTCACTGGTGGTATTGGGAGCCAAATGATTCTGACAGGTATCATGATCCAGATGCTGGTG
>JBDRQK010000304.1:0-3359 GCA_043826315.1 Chloroflexota bacterium | reverse complement strand
CCAGTTGGTCAGCGGGAATTCCGCAGCCATCATCTACGACTTCCATCAGTACACGTCCAGCTTCCAGAATATTGATCGATATGCTATGCGCACCAGAATCCAGAGAATTTTCAAGCAATTCTTTGATCACCGAGGCAGGACGTTCCACCACCTCTCCTGCGGCGATCTGGGATGCGATCTCGGGAGCTAATATGTGTATATTCATATTCCTATTATACGATTTTTTCTTTATAATACCTGCATGCCTTTCACAACCATCTTCTTTGATCTGGATGATACGCTCTATCCGGCTTCCAGCGGTGTTTGGAAATTGATCAAAGACCGTATGAACCTGTATATGCACCAGCGCTTGGAGATTGATTGGGATGAGATCCCAACGCTTCGCGATAATCTATTTCATAAATATGGTACCACCTTGAGGGGATTGCAGGAAAATTTTAAGATCAACACGGATGAATATCTCGCCTTTGTTCATGATATTCCTATTCACGATTACCTGGAGCCGGATGAACCTTTACGGCAGATGCTGCATGCGCTTCAATACCATAAACTCATCTTTACCAATGCCGATACAAACCATGCCCGACGTGTTTTGACAGCGCTTGGTTTGCAAAACTGTTTCGAACGGATCGTTGATATAAACGCGGTCAATCCATACTGCAAACCAATGCAACCCGCCTTGAAAATTGCCATGGATCTCTCAGGAGAAACCGAGCCAAACAATTGTATCCTGGTGGACGATCAGACGACCACCACCCACGCCGGTCGTGAGTTTGGTTTTTTCACAATTCTTCTTGGTCAGGGTAATGGATCTCAGGATGCCAACGCAACAATCGCTCATCTGACCGACTTGCCCGAATTATTACAGTCTCTAAAACATTAACGCTCTTCATACGTTATAGGATTACAATTTCATCTGATTTTAAGCACAATGTGATATGTTTGCAGCATGCCAAGGTGGTTCGCAAAATGATCTGTACCTCAAGGTTTCCGATTAATGCCAACTACCTCAAAGGAGTTCATTTATGTTAAAAAATAAAGTAGTTCGAGTTATATTGGTGTTAATTGTGGTGGGAATTCTGATATCTGGTTCTTTTGCCGGGGGGTTTTTAGCCGGACATTACATACCAGTCTCATCCTCTGTCTTACCTTCTTACGTACCTACTGCGACAATATCTGTCGACTCATCCCAGGGTGGAACTCCGCAGGATCTACAAACCCTTTTCAAACCATTTTGGGAAACCTGGCAGATCTTGCATGACAACTATGTCGATCAACCATTGGATAATCTCACCCTGATGCGGGGTGCCATAACCGGTATGATGGAATCCCTGGGAGACCAGCATTCCAGCTATATGGATCCCCAGGAATATTCGGATGCCAATGTCAGTATCAATGGCAAATATGAAGGCATCGGCGCTTATGTTGATACAACTGGTGAATATTTGACCATAATCAACCCCATGAAGGGCTTCCCCGCTGAAAAAGCCGGATTAATGCCAGGGGACGAGATCCGTGCTATCGATGGTGAGGATATGACCGGAATCAACCCGGAACTGGTGCGCCTGAAGGTGATCGGCCCGGCTGGATCAAGCGTCCATTTAAGTGTTTACCGGAGTGATGGTGACCAAACATTGGAATTTGATATCGTGCGGGAAAACATTAATATACCGAGTGTGACAGGCGAGCTCACCAAAGATAACCTGGCATATGTTACCATCACCACGTTTGGAGATGAGACGACTTCAGATCTGCGCCGTATATTGAAAGAACTCATGCCACAGAAACCAAAAGGCTTGATTCTAGATCTCCGTGACAATGGCGGTGGTTACCTCACTACTGCCATCGAAGTGGCATCTGAATTTATCGGGGATGGGGTCATCATGGTTGAACAATATGGCGATGACACCAGGGAGACTTATGAAGCTATAAAAGGTGGTCAGGCAACCGACATACCCATGATCGTACTTGTGAATGAGTTTAGTGCTTCGGCTTCCGAAATAGTGGCTGGAGCCATTCAGGATCGCGGCCGGGCTCAATTACTGGGTGTCACAACTTATGGAAAGGGATCCGTTCAAAACTGGATCCCATTATCAGACAATCAGGGTGCGATCCGGGTAACCGTTGCAAAATGGCTGACGCCAAACGGTAACACCATTCACGAAATTGGATTATCCCCGGACGTGGTTGTTGAACGAACTACCGAGGATTACAAAGCCGGGCTTGATCCTCAGTTGGATGCAGCCATTGCAATATTGCTGAAACCCTGAGGAAAAACTGCTATTTATTGGAGGTGACGGATGTTCTATAATTTAAATTACATGATATTCATGGTCCCTGCTTTTATATTAATGATGCTGACATCCTGGTATGTCAAATCTGCATATAACAAATGGAGCAAGGTCCCTTCCCGCAGCCAAATGACCGGTTTGCAGGCTGCCCAAAGACTGATTTCAACCGGAGGTTTATTTGGTGTCAAGATTCAACCCGTGGCTGGCAACCTTTCCGATAACTACGACCCACGCAACAAAGTTCTGCATCTCTCGCGCGGTGTGGCAGAAACTGCTTCAGTGGCTTCCCTGGCGATCGCAGCCCATGAGTTGGGACACGCCATGCAAGACTCCGAAGATTACCTGCCTCTTCGCTTTCGATCTGCGATCGTACCAATGGTTAACATAGGTTCCTCGTTGGGATGGATACTGATCATGGTAGGTTTATTCCTAAATTATACGAATCTGGCCTGGGTGGGTGTTTTTGCCTTTGCCGGAGGTGCTCTTTTTGCGCTTGCCACCTTGCCGGTTGAATTGAATGCATCCAACCGGGCACGCAAATTACTGACAGATGCAGGTCTGATCAACACTCCTGAGGAAATGAAAGGGGTCGGTAATGTCTTGAACGCGGCTGCCCTGACCTACGTGGCAGGATTGGTAACAGCACTGCTGCAATTGCTCTACTTCGTCAACCTGGTGGGAGGCAGACGTAGAAGTTAGAATAACGCGATATAATTTCCAATCCCGCAGGAAGGTTCAAACACCACCTGCGGGTTTTTTCTTATTTTAAAGAAAACCAATTTCCGTTATAATCCTGGAATGCGAAAAGTGCTGACAGCCATCGTCCTAATGCTGGGGGTTTTACTGGTCATTTTAAGTTTTTCTGAGATTGAAAATATTGTCAAAACCCTTGATAAAAGTGATTGGCGTTTATTGGCTCTGGCGCTGGTGGTTGAACTGATCTGGCTTTATAACCTGGGAACCAGTTACCGTGTTTTGTACCGCTTGATGGGATTGGAAGAAAACGGTCGCCACTTATTCTGGTTGGCCTCAGCTGCCAATTTTATTAATGTCGTCGCCCCCAGCGCT
>JBDRQK010000303.1:0-5389 GCA_043826315.1 Chloroflexota bacterium | reverse complement strand
GATGCATTATTGTTTTCATCTCCGGTTGCAAATACCTGGCGATTTGAGCTGATCGCGTCAAGAAGAACCAATTGATAGTAGCTAATGTAAGCAAGACTATTATCGACCGGATTGATTTCAAAGCTGGTAACACCGGAGGATTCCTGTGTGAGTTGGGTGAGGGTGTATCCATCTGTATCCAAACGCCAGACCTGTTGAGCGTCTTTATTTCCTCGCAAGAAAAAGAGAGGTGCTGGAAGTAAATTCTCCCCTCTGGCCAGGACTTCAATATTGACCGATAATTTTAATGGATTACCACTCGAATCCGGAACAGGAATTCCAGATGCATCCAAAAGCTGCCAGTTGCTGTTATAGATTCCTGGAGTAGACGGGGAAGTGAATTGGACCGCTATATCTACACTGGATCCGGGCGGGATGGCTCCTGGCATGTAAATGGAGACAGGTGCATCCATGAGGTCACCATCTGAAAACCTCAATCGGAAGGCATTTGGAGTAAATGTGCATTGGCCTGTATTTTCCATGTGCCAAATCTTGTTAAAATTGGTCGGTCTGGTGAAACGAGTCCCAGCCTGGATGGTAGCGTCCACTGATGAAGTCACCTGGGATTGACAGTTTGGTTGCCCATTGGCTGTTGATGCAGGTCTCCAATCCGGCCAGCGATCGTTGGACTGGTTGTTGGTTAGGCGCATTTCTACACTACCATCGATGTTGATAAGATAGATCTCATAATTATTGCCAAATTCGGTATCATTGCGGGTTGAAACAAAGGCAATGCGGGTGCCATCCGGTGACCAGGCAGCATCAAACTCATCAGCTGGATCACTGGTCAATTGCATCAAGCCGGAACCATCCAGGTTCATTATGAATAAATCCTGGTTATCATTGGCATTTGCAGAAAAGACGATCCTTTGACCATCTGGAGACCAATTTGGGCTGCCTTCGTAATAATCATTGGAAGTTAACCGGGTTAACCCGCTCCCATCCAGGTTTACGAGATAAATATCCGAATTACCGTTATTATCCACATCTGCGCCAAACAGGATCTTCTGTCCATCGGGTGACCATTTGGGATCTCTAAACCAGGGAGAGATAGAGGGTATCTGGCTTACATTGGAAGAATCCACTGTGTAGAGATTGAGATCCCAACCTGTTGATCCGGATGCCATGAATACCAACTGGTTCCCATCCGGAGACCAGTCCGACGCATCACTGAATTCACTGAAAATGGTTGTGGGTTGTATCCCGCTTAGAACATTGCCAGAGACTTGCAGGTCCATGATTGCGATCCCACCGATATCATTGATGCGCATGGAAATACGTTGTCCATCGGGCGACCAGGCTGGATAACTGAATTCACCAAATTCAGAGGTCAGATCGGTTTGGTTGGAACCGTCCGCATACATGACCATCACTTTGGACGTATTCCCATCGAAAGATGCATATGCAATTTCACCATCTACAGCAGGTAGATCAAGGACGGGTTCAGGTGGCGCAGTCGGCTGTGGAATGTCAGTTGCCACTGTTATGGTAGCATTGGGAGCGACCGTTGGAATCCCACAAGCAGCGGAAAATAAAATTATTGCCAGTAATAAGGATAAAATTCGGGGTTTTTTCAAAATTATCTCCTGAAATTAAGTTCAAAACTGTTCTACCAATTATGAAAAAATGTTCCATATAATAATGATCAGTAAAATATGTGCATCTGGTAAAGAGCTAAAACATGATCATGAAATTATTTTGATAAGTCATTCCCTATTATAACGAACCTTATGTTGAAAAATACAGGTTATAAAGCTGCAAGTAATTTTCTGCTGAAATCAACAGGATCTGATCTGTTGATCGAAATATCTGTGGCATGGTGGAATCTCATAAAATCACGAAGGCTGGCGGCGACGGCGATTGTCAAATCATCATCAGGCTTGATACCAGGTTCGAGATAGAGCGCTTTAATGATAAGACGGTTCTCTCTACGCTCAAGCTTCGGGTCAAAGCGCCCCACCAGGCGGTCATTGTGCAGGATGGGCAGGCAAAAATAGCCATAAGTGCGTTTTGAAGACGGGAGATAGGCTTCGAGGGATTGGCGAAACCCCCACAATTTCCGGTCACGCTGGCGAGCCCAGAAAAGTGAGTCGAACGGACTGAGGAAAGTTGTGCGTCCGGGTTGAATTTCTCCAGCAGCGGCTCTCATCAGCAGGGAGAGATTATCCCTATGAACCAGCAAGGTATCGGTCTGGTTGTCCATCAATTCTGCTTCGATCTCAAGCAGGATTCGCTCATTGATCAATGCTTTGACAATCGGTCGGGCACGTCCCAACTTCATCCAAGTATAATCGGCAGCCTGGACAGGATCGCAGACACCAAGTGCACGAACGCTGCGTTCGATCCAGAAACGATCGCGCTGCTCAATTGTTGGCTCGGTCTGGTCGACCCAATCCGGTAAAATGCGAGCTGTCAGATCATATACACGCTGGAAATTGGGGCGATCAGCCACCATCAAGTTTCCAAATGCATAATGGTATTCCAAGGCCATTTTGGCTGGCTTCCAATCCCACCAGGAATCCCGTTTTGGTCCATCATATTTAAAATCACTGGCACGCAATCCGCCTTCGTTCTGGATGCGCTCCAGAACCTGGGATAGCAAACTGGAATTCTGCTTGTCCCTCATCCAATGGCTGTACCAGTCACTGGGATTTTCCCTCAAACTGCGCTGGTGCGGTTTTTGGAAGCGGTATTCTGTTAAGGGGATAATGGAGGCAGCGTGCTGCCAGCCTTCAAAGAGAAGTGGACTTGAACCATAGACCAGGGAATAAAATTTTCCTGGGTCATAATTTCCCAGGCGGCTCCACAATACCAGATATTGGCTGCGATGGACCATTTGCAATGTATCAATCTGGATACAACCGAGAACATCCACCATATTATATATAGTGTCTGCATCAGGTTCAGGCTGAAGGTTGGGGAGGTGTAATTTTTGGGTGTAAAGCGCCAAAGCCCGCAGAGATGACAGGCTGTAGATTCTAGTCATTGATCTCTGCAAATGGATACGCTGAACGGATGCAGCTCTGCCATCATGACATTTTTTTGGATGGATGGGTCATTCATCATAAAGGCATTTGCCGAGGATTCATCCTCAGCTTGAAATATAACCAGCCCAAAAGTCTCATCCAGGCAAGGACCTGCCAATAAGACCTGACCGGTTAGAAGGCTGGATTTTAAGTATTGGTAGTGTTCTTCCATGGCTGTATTTTCTTCGTCTGTCGGAAACTGAAAGAATTCTTCACGCAATGGATGGATCAGGTAAATATAATTGGGCATGTTTACTCCGAGAAGGACCCTGACCAGGCTTCGAAACGACGTCCACCACGCTGATCATCCCTGAAAAATGTTACATAAGATAGAACTTGATAGGAGATGAATTTTTGCTGCCTGGGTTTGTAAACTGCCAGGTCGTAATAGGTATGCCAGGTGCCGGTGTTGAAGTAGATCTGGTTGGTGGGTCTTTTTTTGACGACCGGATAAGAATCCAATGGAACGATCTCATAGTGATGGGTATGTCCATAGACGATGAACTGGGCGGAGCGATCAAGGAAAGCTGCCTCTTTGAGGGCGTTATGGGCAAAAGTAATATTTCCAGCCATAAATTTCTCGCGTATCCAGAACACAATATCGTCGATGGTCTTAAACGAAGTTCGTTTGGTCAGCTGCAAGAGAAGTTGCATGGCATCCACGACATCGAATTTGAAGCGCTTATCTGAATCATGAACAATATCCAGATTGAGGAATTCCGCCCCCAATTCATCCCAGATGTCTTTGATCTTCTTTTGCTCTTTTTGTGGGACCATGTTTTTTCGTAACTGACCACTGACCCAGAGGGGGGTCGCCAGGGTTGGTCGGACATTGAACAATTCATGCAGGCTTTCAACAAGTTCCGGCGAGAGTGTTTTTCCAAGTCGGCGCTCCACTTCCACTGGAAATCGGTTGATCATTTCGATAGTTAGGGCGTCCCCCAGTGAGGAAGCATTGCGCCCCAGTTTGGTATCGTAATTCAAAGGATCGTACAGATCTCCATGCTGTGCATAGACTCGATAACGATCAAATAGGTTTTGAAGGGTATCGGATTCATGGGCTTCATGTGGGAAAGGAGTGATCGGGTTGGAAAGTCCCATTGCTGTTACGACCTCTGCTCGGATGCTGTCGAATTTCGGACCCGGGAGGTGATAATACCAATCATGATTTCCAACCATATAATGGATGCGTACAGGTACCGAGATGCGTTCATGCGTGTCGAGAGCCATACACCCCTGTCGGTCAGCAGGCATGATCTGGATGATCTTTCCCTCTGAAAGGGATCGCAGTATTTTAATAGAGTCTGCGTTATGCTGTAAAATGGTGGTCGTGATTTGTGAAATTTTGGCAGCAAAATCAGGCGATTGATTATTCGTCCAAGGGCGTACAAGACCAGGTTGACCGGGTGTTTCATCGAACCACTGTGTAGAATGGAGCGGATCGAGGATATCTCCCATAAGTATGATGTCAATGCTTTCCAGAGGACGATAGGTGTGATCGCGGCGCCAGGATGCACTGGTGGCAAGTTCATTGATTCGATTGGTAAAAAGTTCAAAAGCCCCAGCTGTGATTGGTTTTCCTGCAGTTCCATCTACCAGGTGTAGATCGCTGATAATAATTAACAATCCAACCTCCCGGGTAAGCGAATATTCATATGTTAATTATAGCCCGAATTATGCCATCCACAGGAGTTGTGCTAGAATCAAGGCGATGAACTGTTATCAGAAACGTATTATTTTTATGGGTTCACCGGATTTCGCTGTGCCAGCCTTGAAGTTACTATCCGGAAAGTATCCAGTAGTGGGAGTTGTTACCCAGCCAGATAGACCAGCTGGGCGTGGAAGGGAGTTAACAGCGCCTGCGATAAAGGTGGTTGCGTTGGATTTGGGTTTACCCATCTTGCAAACGGGAAAAATTAGCCAATCTGAAGTGGTTCAACAATTATCAAACTGGAATCCGGATGTCATCATCGTGGCAGCTTTTGGGCAGATCCTGCGCCAGAATGTACTGGATCTGGCTCCTTTTGGTTGTGTAAATATCCATGCATCTCTCTTGCCTCGCTGGCGCGGGGCTGCTCCTATCCAGGCTTGTATCCTGGCGGGGGATGTACAAACGGGGGTCAGTATTATGAAGCTTGATGCAGGTGTGGATACCGGTCCCATACTCAGCCAGAGGGCTATCGCGATCGACCTGGAGGATACTGGTGGAAATCTTTCTAAAAAGCTGGCAATCCTGGGTTCGGAACTTCTCATGGATACCTTGCCGGACTACCTGAATGAAATGATCAAACCTCATCCTCAGGATGCAGAGCAATCCAGTTACG
>JBDRQK010000302.1:0-4044 GCA_043826315.1 Chloroflexota bacterium | reverse complement strand
GATCAACCCTGAATGTTGGCAATATGATCGTATTTCGTGTAACAGGGCGGGACAGCTATGCATTGGCGAGCCAATTTGACAACTCTCCCCCACCCTCGGATACACGCGTGGAACCAATTTTCCGTGAATATGAATACCAGGGTGTAGAGGCTTTGATCGAAACCCGACTCAATACCGGTGAGGGCAAGCTTTATCAGGAAGTTGAACTCCCCCGCCGTCCTTACAGTGATGTGGAAGCTGAAACAGCCAACGGTCTGTCCATTCTGCCAAATTTTGAAGCGATGTGTCACCTGATTCACATCCCGGGTGGTGGAAAAAGACCATCCCTGGTTGAACACCATATTGTCACCGAGGTTCTGGGCGAGCAGCTATTTGATCCGAAGGTTGCTGAATGGGTGCGCGAGCGTTCGCGGAAATTGGCAATTCCCCGCCTTGAAGTGGAAAAGGATATTAATAGACGGTCTTTGGGAGAGATTGGCAAGCAGGATATTGAGACAGCTGAAGTGCTCAGATGAATGGGTTAAATTAACTTTACCCTTTGGGATAAAATAATTGTGAATCTAGCTTTCTTTAAATTGGATCCGAATAATTATTAAATTAGGGCTAATTCAATTCTAAATCACCCGCTGACAATGACACGGGTGTGTTCTATACTACCAGCATGGATAAAGACCACCCCAAGTTGCCTCGATATGGACGTATTCCCGATCCCCCACCCATGCGATTGACGGGTCGGGACCAGCACATTCTGGAAGCTATCCATGCCTATGATGGACTGATCGGTTTCTCCCAGATCCAACGCATGTATTTCTCCTGCAAGAGCCAGGCTGAACGGCGCATGATGCTGCTCTATCAGCACAAATATGTGAACCGGCCTAATTTTGATGAACGCAAACGTTTGCCAGAGATGGTCTATTGGCTGGATAAACGTGGTGCGGAAATTATCGCCAGCCTGGAGGGATCCTCCCTGGCGGAGTTTACCTGGCGTAAAGAGCCGCGCTGGTTCCAGGTGGAGCATGACCTGGCAGTCAATGACTTTCGCCTGGATCTTTTAGAGGCTTGTCATTCCAATCCGGATGTGACTCTGGAAACCTGGGTTCCCGAAAGCGAGTTCTGGTCCTATCCAGACAAGGTTGTTTACACCTATCAAGACAACAAGATGAAAAGAAATATCCGTCCGGATGGATTCTTTATCCTGACTACCGGTGAACACCGAATTCGGTACTTGTTGGAGATTGATCGCAGCACCGAGGATAATCCCCGCTTTTTGCGTGAAAAGATATTACCTGGTCTGGCTTATATCCGCAGCCAGGCATACGAAGATCGTTTTGGTCACCGCAGTGGGCGTTGGCTGGTGGTTACAACCGGCGAACGCAGGTTACGCAATATGCTTCAACAGGCGCACAGGGGCGATGCTAAAGGTTTGTTTTATTTCACCACTTTTGACAAGATCACCAATAAATCCATTCTCTTATCCCCAATCTGGCGGCGTGTTGACCGAGAAGAGCATATCCCCCTCCTATTTCTAGACTGATCAAACCAAACTTGACAAACCCACTTCTGCATGAGAGCATTATTATGCAGAGCCATAAAGATGCCATGGATCTATGGTAGATTTGCATCTTGGCATAATAATGTTTTGGGATAATAGCAGATTGGCATAATGGCATTTTGGCATAAAGACATCCAGACAGCATGGCATAAAGGGGGATTGTGAGACGGATCGTATTCACAAATGATAAAGGTGGAGTAGGGAAGACCACAACCGTGGCGAACATTGCTGTCGCCCTTGCAAGTCAGGGAAAGAAGACCCTGGTGATCGATATGGATCCGCAGGCAGATGTCTCTTTTGCATTATTGGGACAACGCGCCCCTGAGGCGAAAAGTGGTTATCTGCCTCCCACCATCCATTCTTTGCTGATAGGTCATTATCCAATTGACCAGGTCATTCTCAAGACGCCACGTTACCCGAATCTATCATTGATCGCTTCTAACGCCGACCTGGCAGATGCAGCTTTGAAATTAGCCAATCATCCGACACGCCTGCGCTGGTTGTTGGATGGAATAAAACCAGAGACCTTTGACGTGGTGCTGATTGACACAGGCAAAGGACTGGACCCGCTGGCGATCAACGCCCTGGCTGCTGCCCAAAATGTGATCGTGATGGTAACCCCTGGCAGGCTGGAACTGGATGCAATCTCACGAATGAGGGAACACGTCGAGTTGGTACGTGATGAAGTCTTGTTGCATGCAAGGGAGCCGGTGATCCGGGGGATATTGTTGACATTGGCGGATGCATACTCGATTACAAGTGACACCGTCCAACGGATCCAAGACCAATTTCCGGGATTGTTGCTCGAAACGGTTATTCCCAAGAACAACGATCTTCAAAAAGCGATCGGCCGCGCTCGCAGTATTTTTGAGGTTGCACCCAAAAGCAAGAGTGCGATTGCTTATCACAAACTGATCGAGGAGTTGGAGCTATGAATACATCTAATACTACTGGTTTGGGTGCTCCGGAACTTATAGGGAAGAAGAACCTTTTTCAACCTCCACCCATGGATGAAAGTAAGAATATGGAGAAACTAAAAGAAGGGAACATTAAAGTTAAAAAAGATAGACGACGCGTACGCACAACGATTGAACTCACCAACCAGGCTCTTGCAATCCTGCAGGACATCCAAAATAGTTACCGGTTAAGAACTGGCAAGGTGTTACCACTTTGGAAATTGGTCAGTCAAACGATAGAATTTTATGGGCAATCAAGAGAGAAGAAAAAAGAGTATCAAGATATTTCAAATCGAACGCCTGGCGTACAAAACACACCCGGAGCCAGCTTTGCACATACCTGATGGCATGAGGAATGTGTTGTCTTAGAAGATTGCCCCTTCAAAGCGATTGGTAAGGCAGCGAGGCAAATTCATGCTTTACTCATTACAGGCTGGCTTTGGATGAATCCTTTTGAAATAATGGATAGGGGATTGATCACTCCTCAGAGAGATCACCTGCTAACAAAACTCAACCCCGATTTTTAGTTGAAGATGGATTGACATCATCCAGTCCTGTAAGGAACACTTGCCAGTGCCAGCGGCGCCGGCGTGATCACGATCCCATCTATCCTCCGATGTAAACATCGTTGTGGATACGGGAATGGTGATCACGCTTCAGTATGGTACTTTAACCATACCATGGAGATACATGGCATGACAATATCTCGTTTAGCACCTTGAGGATGAGCTGAGACGGGAAGGTATCAGGGTGATGCAGCTTTTAGAACTCAATTACGGAGCATAGGAAAAACCATGTCCATCAGGTCGCCGCCCTGACGGAACCTAGCCGCGGTTTCAGCAGGCGGTCCCCAATTATTTGCCCAATAGAGATAAAGAGGGTCTGGTGTGGTTCCCGGAACAAAGCCTTTATCGCAATCAATAATTCCTCATCAAATTCTATAATAATCCCTTGATAAGTGAAATTTTTAGATAATCGATGAATTCTATTTAGAAATAGCATTAACGCTTTGGGTTTTTGATTGTCTACCAGAGTTACATTTATCTTCTCGCTGAAATTTGTTTTGATGCTCTTATAACCGGCATTATAGAAGACTTCTCTGCGACTCTTACTCCTTTTCAGAGGTCGTATAAGGAGAATCCTCCCACAATAGCGATTGACCCGTGTGTACAGGATTTGTGTTGTTACACTTTCTATTTTTTACCGGAGATGTAGTTGTCAATGATCAAATCTATCTCTCCTGTCATTCATTTGTCCCCATATCCTTTGTTTTCAGCTCATCCCAATTTAATATCTCAAGTATGGGATTTCTCTATTTTTCCACTTCAATTATCTTGAATACAGGTTTGCTTGAATAGTAATTGTCACCGGAGTATTCCACAAGGATATTCTTCTGACCTGGTGAGGAAAAATTAACCTTGCAGCCTCCACTCCCATAAAATAAAGTGAACCTGCAAATCGCATCCCCGCTGATTGTGACAGTTCCTTCCGGGACAGGATTTTCACTACCTCCTAACACGGTAACCTTGATTCCAG
>JBDRQK010000301.1:0-21380 GCA_043826315.1 Chloroflexota bacterium | reverse complement strand
AGATGAATATTATTATCTCCACACAGATCCAATCTGAATTATCAGGTAGGTATGGCAATTATTAAAGACAGGCAATCTCACCTTCCCGTTCCTTTCATATTTAGCCAATCATCACTCCACGATTACAGTGATTGTGAACGTCGATTTTATTTACGTTATATTGCCCATCTGACATGGCCAGCCATTGAGAGCGAGCCAATTCTTGAAAACGAGCGTCGGCAGATGGAAGGCCAATTTTTCCATCATCTGGTACAACAATACTGGTTGGGACTACCGATCGAAAATTTGACAAGGATGGCAAATACATCCACTTTAAGCCTATGGTGGGAAAATTTTTTAAATTACGATTTTCACCTTGATGAATATGAAATTTATCCAGAATTAAACCTGACTGCTCAAATTGGAAACCATCGGTTGACTGCCAACTATGACCTGATTGCAATCAGGGACGATAAGATCTATATTTTCGATTGGAAAACCTATCAAAAACGACCGCGTGAAAATCTGTTGGCGAAGACCTACCAGACTCGTGTTTACCGGACTCTCATGGTCCAGGCGGGGGGTTATCTGACAAAGAATATAGCCATTAACCCTGATAAGGTTGAGATGGTTTATTGGCTGGCAAATTTCCCTATGCAACCGATCCTGTTTCCATATAACACTTCTCAATCTGTGCGCGATTGGCAGCATTTGGATGCTATGATCGACAAAATTGATACCCAGGAAGAATTTCCAATGACTGCAGATGATAAAAAGTGCAAGTTTTGTCCGTATCGTTCGTATTGTGATCGGGGTATCTCTGCCGCCACCTTTGATGATGATTATGAACCTCTATTGGAGATATCTGATCTATCGTTGGACCAAATTCCTGAGATCGAAATTTAAGCCAATGCTATAATTATTAATCATTTCGCTAAATCACCACGATTAAAAATTAATGTCCATTTGGATAGAACCAAAACCTCGACATTTCGAATCCCCTCTCCCTCACCTGGACCCAATTGTCACAGATAGGTTAGTAAGTCTTGGGTTGAAGACAGAACAGCAAGCCATTGCTTTTCTCGATTCGTCTCATTACAAACCATCACCAGCATCTGAACTTCCTGGTTTAACCAAAGTAGCTGACAGGGTTGAAGCTGCCATCCTCAAATCCGAGCCAATCTGTGTCTGGGGTGATTTCGATGTAGATGGACAGACATCAACGACCATCCTTGTTTCAACCTTACAAGATCTTGGAGCCAAGGTAACTTTCCATATCCCGGTTCGAGGTCCTGAAAGCCATGGGATTGGCATTCGACAACTTTCTGATGTAATTGAGCAAGGCGCAAAACTAATCCTGACATGTGATACAGGTATAAATTCTTACGAAGCTATTGGATATGCCAAATCACAGGATGTGGATATTGCGATTACAGATCATCATGACTTGCCTCCCGAATTACCCCTTGCCGTAGCAATTACCAACCCCAAATTTCTCCATCCGGATCACCCGCTTTCAACTCTCGCAGGTGCTGGTGTTGCTTATAAATTGGCGGAAGAACTTTATTCCCGTTTTGGTCATGATAATAATGCTGAAAAGCATCTCGATCTTACTGCGCTCGGGTTGGTTGCTGACGTAGCTGTATTGAAGGGTGATACCAGGTATCTCGTCCAACGCGGCTTGGAATCATTGCGAAGCACACAGCGCCTTGGTTTACAGGTTCTAATGGAATCGGCAGAATTGATCCCGGATCACCTGACCGAGGAGCACATCGGTTTTATCATAGGTCCTCGCTTAAACGCTCTCGGAAGACTTGCAGATGCGAATATTGCGGTGGAATTTTTTACAACAACCAATTATTCCCGTGCCAAGGTAATTGCCACCATCCTGGAAGGGTTGAACGCACAACGCCAGATGCTTACAAATCAGGTTTATGCGGCAGCAGAAAGCCAAATTAAAGCTGATCCAACCATTTTGCAAAAAGCCTTGATCGTACTGGCTCACCCCGCCTGGCCAGCCGGGATCATTGGTATTGCAGCCAGCCGTCTGGTTGAACGGTACAATCGACCGGTCATCTTGATTTCCAACCCACCTAATGAACCTGCACGAGGTTCCGCCCGTTCCATAGAAGGTATCAATTTGACAGCTGCCATCGCTAATCACAAGGAGCTCCTCCTGGGTTTTGGAGGTCATCCCATGGCTGCCGGTTTATCCATTAACTCAGAAAAGATACCAGAATTTCAAAGAAAAATAGCAAAAACGATCGCAACCTTGTTACCTGAAAGGAATTTGGAGCCGACCATTCAGGTGAATGGAATTTATAACTTAGATGAACTAAATTTGGATCTGGCAGATTGCATTGAGAAACTTGCTCCATTTGGTTCGGGAAATCCCAAATTAGTCCTAGCTTCCAACCAACTCAAGATCACAAATTCATCAAAAATTGGCCGTCAAAAAGAACATATAAAATTCGTGGTAGAAGATAAAACCGGAACACAACAAGCAGTATTATGGTGGAATGCTGGAGATGAAGAACTACCAGAAGGCGTGTTCGACCTTGCTTATAATCTCCGGGCTAGTGACTGGAAAGGTTCACGCCAGATTCAAATGGAATTCATCGATTTTCGATCATCCCCACAGGAACAAGCTCCTCGAAAAATATCAGTTGTCGAGGTAGTGGACTTGAGGGATAATGGAGATACTCATTCACTAATCAAAATCCTGCCCACAGGAACTTTGATGTGGATCGAAGGTGGAGAAAAAAAATCCCTTCAAATTGAATTCAATAAATTAAACCCTGATATAAAATTTGCAGACCGAAATGATCTTGAAAGCGTTACCAACTTTGCGATTTGGACTCCCCCCGCATCTCCAATTGATTTTAAAATGGCTTTACAAATTGTAAAACCTGAGCGAATTTACTTATTAAAAGGAGCATTTATTACGACAACACCGGAAGAATTTCTCAGGCAATTATTGGGCTTAATAAAATACACTCTCAATCATCAAAAGGGAAATATCACCTATTCAGCTCTTGCAGCAGCAACGGGTCAAAGTGAAACGACCATCCGCAGCGCAATACAATGGATAATCTTCCAAGGCGAGGTAACCATCACCCGGGAAATTAACAATGAGATCACGCTTTCTCAAGATGCATCTATGAAAGACCCAAAGCAAGCCTCCAAATATTGGGCAGAGATCAGAAGCTTACTCTCCGAAACTTTGGCGTATCGGACCCACTTTTTAAGAGCAGATAAAAACTCGCTGCTTCCATAACACGTCTACAAAATATATTTGATGTCCTGGTTGTAAGAATCTAATTTAGCAGGGAATTATTAATTAATGAAAAAAATTGAAGATCATGGAATTTGTTATGTATGTGGTTCATCCAATCCACATGGGATTGGATTAAGTTGGTATTCAGACGAGAAAAATACTATTTATTCTGAATTTTTCCTCAATGCTTCACAACAAGGACCACCAGGTTATGCCCATGGAGGCGCATCCGCAGCCATCCTAGATGAAGCCATGGGTGTTGCTATCTGGCGATCTGGATTTAATGTGGCGGTTGTCAATCTGGAGATCAATTACAAACGTCCCTTGCCCCTTGGACAGAAGCTGAAATTAGAAGCCCGATTCATTAAACGGGAAGAAAGAAAAATATTTGCTTCTGGGGAGATCCGACTTAATGATGGAATAATTGCAGTCAACGGAACTGGTATTTATATAGAAGCGCCACATTTATTTGAACCTGGACGTTACCGTGATATGTAAATTTGAATCAACTGATCAAGAATTAGAGAATTTAATTCATTATAAACTGTGAGTCTGATCCCATAAATTTGTATCAGATATATTGATCTTAATCAACAGGTCGACTGATCCTTCCGAATTGTGCACGGGTCAACTTTGCCAGGTCAGTTGGGGACATTCGAATGTTAAGGCCTCTTTGGCCACCTGATATATGAATTAGATCTATTGTTTCTGCCTGAGAATCAATCAAGACCTGAAAACCTTTGTTGATCAACGCTAATGGTGATATACCTCCAGCTTGTAATCCAGTCAGAGATTCTGCTTCCCTTTCAGTCGGTAAACTAATTTTCTTTTCTTTTATTTCTTGCGCCAGTGCTTTCAGATCCAACTGATGATTCCCAGGGATTATTGCCAAAATAGGTTTCCCGGGTATTTTCCTGGTGGCAACTATTGTTTTATATACCAAATTGGCTGAAACATTCAACAATTCCGCCGTTTCTTGTGCTCCAAGTTTTACTTCAGGCAACAAGAATACTTGATATGAGATTTTTTTTGCATCCAACAAACGGGTTACATTATTTGACATTGATTCATATGACCTTATTATTATGGATCGAGCGAGGTAACCAGCAATCATTCGATAGTTTTGGACATGATCTGTTTCCAGGTAATTTTCCAATAAAACGAGAGGACAATAATTTTACTAGGATATTGCCCAAATTCATTATGTGGTTTATATTTACGAACTGAATATGGTGACCCAATTGAACAAACTCAAATTTCCAACTTATTATCAGGGAATATTTCACAAGAAACTTATCAGATGGATTCCATTTGTTCTAATTGTGATTGTTATTTCATCTCTTCTCCAGTCTTGCGAATCGTTCCAACCATCCCCAATTCCTACAAATCCTTCAACAAGCATTCCAACCCAGCCTATCACATCAATCATCACTTTTGGTTTTCATAATGGGACCGATTTACAACAAGCCAATTGTTGTTACGGTCCTACCACTGCTTACTTTTTTGCATCAGGTCTAATCCCTGGTGATAAAGTTGAAGTTTGGGGGAGAGTCGCAGTGTCAATCCTGGACATCACGGGAGATATATTTACTGTATGGGTCAGATCATTATCACTTCCAAAACCCAGGCTTTACGGACCTGTTCAAAGTTATTTTATAAAGCTTTTCGGCAATGAAGTTACAATAAGTTGGGAACATGCTTGGATGAGTTTAGAAAATGATCGCGATTACCTGATCAAATTCAACCTGTGTCAAAAAAGTGTTTGTATCTGGCAGGCTGTCCAGATAAATACCCCCAGCTACCCATTTTTTGATGAAGCGGGTTGCATCAAGCCATCATCCACCTTTCTTTATGTGGTTGAAAAACTTGGCTATACCGACCCTATTTAGGTTCCCTGGTCCTAAAAAGATGAAACCTGAAAACACGAGTTTTGAGTATATATGAAATCTGCTTCGCCATTAAATTTTGAAGACCTTTCCAAACTCCTCCCCGATAATTTCAGTAATATTGACAGGGATCTTGTTCATCGTGCCTACAAAGCAGCAGAAAAAGCACATAAAGATCAAAAGAGGGTTTCTGGTGAACCTTATCTTAATCATTGCCTAGCCGTCGCCGCTATTCTTATTGAAATGGGCTTGCCTGCTGACGTAATTACAGCCGGATTAATCCATGACATTGTTGAAGATACTCCAATAACCCTGGATGACATCCGTCGTGATTTTGGTGATATTGTAGCCAATTTGGTGGATGGGGTTACCAAGTTGACTCACTTGCCACGCGTATCACGCGCAGGAGAGGATTTTCAATTAGATGACCAATCTACAATTCTAAATAATGAAATTAATGCTCGAAACCGGAAACACGAATTAACCATTGAAACCCTTCGAAAAACCTTTTTGGCTATGGGGGATGATGTCCGTGTCATATTGATCAAACTTGCAGATCGTCTTCATAATATGCGAACTCTTGGTTATTTTCAAGAAGAGAAACGCAAACGAATAGCCCAGGAGACACTGGACATTTTTGCCCCTTTAGCCAATCGTCTCGGTATTTGGCAAATTAAGTGGGAATTGGAAGACCTTGCTTTTCGTTATGCCCAGCCCGAAAAATATAAAGAAATCGCCGACCAATTATCAGAGCGAAGGGAAAACCGTGAATCACAAGTGCAAAATATTGTTGACACCCTGACCCGGATCCTGGCTGAGAACAACATTATTGGTGAGATAACCGGTCGACCCAAACATATATATTCGATCTATAAGAAAATGGTAGAAAAAGGAAAACCCTTCGAATTGGTTCGCGATATTCGCGCAGTTCGAATCATTGTGCTGGATGTCCCCTCATGTTATGCGACCCTTGGCATCATCCATACACATTGGCGCCCCCTTCCAAATGAGTTTGATGATTATATTGCTGCTCCAAAGGATAATTTCTATCAATCCTTACACACCGTTGTCATTTATGATGATGGCAAGCCTGTTGAGGTTCAAATCCGAACGTCTGAAATGGATGAAAGTGCGGAATTTGGCATCGCTTCCCATTGGAAATATAAAGAAGGTGGGCAACCGGCCAAATATGATGAACGCATCAATTGGCTGCGAAAAATGATGGAATGGCGAACGGATGTAGATGACGCCCAGGAATTTGTAGATGGCATGAAGACAGATGTCTTCAAAGACCGTGTTTATGTCTTTACACCACGCGGGGATATTATTGATCTTCCTGCAGGATCCACACCGATCGATTTTGCTTACCATGTTCATACCGATGTAGGAAATCATTGCAGAGGTTCAAAAATAAATGGCAAGCTTGTGCCCCTTGATCATGAGCTTAAGACTGGTGAACAGGTGGAAATCCTGGCTGCCAAACACGGAGGTCCCAGCCGGGATTGGCTGAATGCCAGCCTTGGTTTGGTCAAAACTCAGCGTGCTCGTTCCAAAATTCGAGCCTGGTTTAAGAAACAAAATCGGGATCAAAATGAGATTCAGGGTAAATTAATGCTTTCCCGAGAAGTTGCCCGCCTGGGTTTGCAGGATCCAGATGAGAAATCCTTGCAGGAATTGGCAAGAAAGTTGAATAGAAGCCTGGATGAATTGTATCTATCATTGGGTTGTGGAGATTTATCGATTTCTCGGGCAATAAATCTCCTTCTGGAAGCAAAAGACAGTGATGACTCACTGGTTGTAGTTCCTCCCACCAGCCAACAATCATCGTCCGACTCAGTAACCGTGCTTGGTCTTAAGGACCTTCTAACGAATTTCGCAAAGTGCTGCAATCCAACCCCGGGTGATGAGATCATCGGTTATATAACACGCGGTCGAGGTGCTACCATTCACCGCATGGATTGCCCAAATGCTTTGCGTATACGCGATCGCGAAAGATTGATCAAAGTCTCCTGGGGTGAAAAAATCCGCACTTATCCTGTATCCATCCGCATCACAGCTTATGATCGGCAAGGTCTTATGGGCGATTTGTCTAACCTGCTTGAAAGCGAATCTGTAAATATTTTGGATGTAAGTGTCCGTGTCAGCAAGAATCTGGCGGATCTTAACCTGATCATTGAAGTTAAGGATATCGCCCAATTGAGCCGTCTATTATCACGCATGGAAAACATACCCAATGTTCTTGAAGCACAGCGAATAAAGGGTGGTTGAAAATGCTCTCTGTTCATGAAGCCCAGCAACGAATCCTATCTTTTTTTTCAAAGACCGAATTAATTTCTATTCCCCTCATCCAATCCGAGGGACGCGTTCTTGCACAGGATTGTGTGGCAAATATCGACTTGCCACCATTCGATAACTCTGCCATGGATGGGTTTGCAGTAATCACCCAAGACACTATTGGTGCAACTATTGGCAATCCAGTTTACTTGAAAGTTGTGGCAGATATTCCTGCCGGCAGCAATTCTGATGTTGTTCTCTCTAGTGGGATGGCAGCCAGAATTATGACAGGAGCATCCATACCATCTGGAGCAGATGCGGTTGTAATGGTTGAAGCAACAGATTATGATTTTCGCACTCCTGGAATTCCCCTTCCAGAGATCGTAGCCATTTTCCAACCAGCTGACTTTGGAGCACATATTCGTTACAAGGGGGATGACATTCGTACCGGCCAAATCATTATTCAGAGTGGAAGCAATTTGCGTCCACAAGATCTTGGTATTTTAGCGATGGTAGGGATGGACCAGGTGCAGGTGCATAGAGCTCCTGTTATGGCTTTAATATCCAGCGGTGATGAGTTGATCACAGCGGATGCACCGCTAACAGACGGAAAAATTCGGGACGCAAACACATATACTTTGACTTCTTCTGCCAATAAAACTGGTACTCAAGTTTTCCAACTTGGTATTGTTCCCGATAATAAGCACGCAATACAATTGGCTCTTGACAGAGCTGTTGAAGAAAAAGTTGACATGATCGTTTCTTCAGCCGGGGTCAGCGTTGGAGCATTTGATTTTATTAGGGAAGTGGTGGAAGAACGGGGTCGACTGGATTTCTGGAGAGTAAATGTCCGTCCTGGAAAACCGCTTGCGTTTGGGAGCTATGGTAATATACCCTTCTTCGGTTTACCAGGGAACCCTGTTTCAGCTTTCATCGGCTTTGAGCTTTTTGTGCGACCCGTATTGCAAAAAATGAGCGGGTACGAATCTTACCTCCGCCCTCGTCAGGTTGTATACCTTGAAGAAGGGATCACCTCGGATGGAAGAGAGAGTTACTTGCGAGCCATATTAAATCACCGGGACGGACGCTGGATAGCAAAGCTGACTGGCCACCAGGGGTCTGGAAATCTATTATCACTGGTTCGCGCAAACGCTTTACTGATTGTCCCCTCTGGTGTAAAATCGCTGGCTGCAGGTACTAACGTTGAAGCTTGGTTCATATAAATTCACAACCTGGAATTTTCAATAATAATGGAGAGCTTGATTTTGAAAAAGAGGAATAAATTAGGCAGAATAATGATTAATAAACTTACCTGGTCATCCATCATTCTTGCAACGATCGGGATCCTAGATTCCACCTACTTATTCATCTTTAAAATCTCGAATAATAATGCCATGTGTCTGGGAAATGGAGATTGCGCCACCGTCAATACAAGTCCTTATTCCGTTGTCTATGGTATTCCTGTTTCATTATTGGGGATGTTGGCGTATCTGGCAATCTTAGCTCTCTTAATCTTCGAATTCAGGAATATTGTTACCAAAGAAAATTCCAATCTCCTGATATTCGGAATCAGTATGGTAGGTGTAATTTACTCGGCATACTTAACTTACATAGAATTTTATGTGATCTTCGCAGTTTGTCCATTTTGTATTTTATCTGCCATCGTCATTACGTTATTATTCATCATATCAATTATTAAACTTCAAATTAAATAGGAGGAATTCATGCCCCGCATCCGTTGCCATTACAATGATTGTGTTTTTGTTGATGAAGGGTATTGCAGTGCTGCTGCAGTTGAAATAGATCCGGATACCGGATGTGCCACCTATTCTCCTTCAGAGGGTGTCGCTTCAGAAGAAGGTTGGGAAGAAGAGGAAGAACTGGAAGAGTGGGAAGAAGACGCGGAAGAGGAAGATTTATGGTTGGATGAAGATGAAGATGAGTTTTAGAAATCTAACCTTCTATTAAAAACGAAGAGGCTGTCCCAAAAGTCAATGGTGACAGCCTCTTCGTTTTAATTGACTAACATTGCATACAATAGAATTCCTGCAGCTACAGAAAGGTTCAAAGAACTTGCCTGACCATGCATGGGTAAGGAGATCACTTCATCACAGGCATTCATTTGGTCCGGTGTCATCCCTTTTTGTTCATTTCCCAAGATCAGAGTAGACGGACGATTATCAAGGGATACGGTACGGTAATCTCTTTCAGCATGCGTGGAAGAACCAATCAGGGTATGTCCATTGGTATGCGCCCAGTCCACATACTCGGAAAAAGATGCCTGGATGACTGGTTTCCAAAATAGAGCACCCATACTGGCACGCACACTTGTTGGATGATATGCATCCACACCTCCATCAAGGAGAAATAATCCATCCGCTCCTACACAATCAATCGTCCTGAGAATAGTACCGACATTACCAGGATCTTGAGGTTGGATTGCAGCAATCCCCCACTTAAAAGTACCGGTATCTATTTCATTAAGTTGAATTCTTCTTTGATGGACGATTGCCAAAATTCCTTGGGGATTCTCTTTTTCAGCCACTGAATTAAATACTTTGGCGAGGGTGGATTGGCAATTAGTGCCCAAGGAGCTCTGTTCATCTATTAGCTTGTTGGCATAAGGACTTTTCAGCAAATCAGGTGAGTAAAGGAGAGATGAGATTTTCCATCCAGCGGTAACAGCCGCACCCACATTATGGATGCCTTCGACTAAAAACAAACCGGATTCATCCCGATTTTTTCTCTGGCGCAGAGAACGAGCCAATTTAATGACAGGATTACTACTACTTGTGATTAGTAAATCAGATTTCATTTTGCCAAGCTACTTCCTGTTCTATCGGGTAAAATATCCCTGCAAGACATTCTGTCTATGATTACTTTAATAAATTTTTATTAATGTGATTGTAACAGAAATTACTGCTGGCTTAATTTTGATCAAATTTTAATATCACAGGTGTGATCCATGGGAATAATTAATAATATTAAAATCAACTCCCCTCAAAGAATTTTATTGGGACCGGGTCCAAGCAATGTCGATCCAAGCGTGCTTCAGTCTATGACAAGACCCATCATAGGTCACCTTGACCCTTACCTTCTGAAAATCTATGCTGAAGAGCAGGATCTTCTTCGGATGATCTTTAAAACTGAGAACAAGTGGACGTTTGCCATTTCTGGAACCGGAACATCCAGCATGGAAGCTGCCCTGGTTAATTTGATCGAACCTGGTGATCGGGTATTGATCGCCATCAATGGATATTTCGGGTCTCGACTGGCTGAAATAGCAGGTAGAGTAGGTGCAAAGGTGGACCGTATAGAATGTCCATTGGGTGAAATATTTAGTTTAGAAACGATCGAAACTTCCTTTGAAAATAAAAACTATAAATTATTTGCACTTGTCCATGCAGAAACATCGACCGGGGCTGAACAGCTAAATATTAAGAAAATTTCCGAGATTGTTCATCGCAATAATGCTTTATTTGTTCTGGACACGGTAACCTCGCTGGCAGGTATACCTGTGGAAGTGGACGAATGGGAAATTGATATTGCTTACTCTGCCAGCCAAAAGAGTATCTCAGCCCCATCTGGTCTGGCACCAATAACAATCAGCCACCGTGCTCAAAAAACCATCGAAAACCGTAACTCACCTGTTAGTAGTTACTATCTCGATCTGAAAGCATATGCCGATTATTGGGGAGAAAATCATCTCTACCATCATACAGCTTCTGCCAGTTTGCATTATGCCCTATTTACCGCTCTGAATTTGATCGCTGAAGAGGGTTTGCCTGCCCGGTTCAAACGTCACAAGCTGAATGCCCAATACCTGTGGAAAGGTTTGGACAGATTTGGTTGTTCTCCTTTCATCCCCATTGAGTATCGTTTGCCAGTTCTCACCACCGCCCATGTTCCAGATTCAGTCAATCCGCATTTTATCAGGAATGAACTATTATCTGAATTTAATATTGAGATTGCGGCAGGGTTTGGCGACCTAAAGGATAAAGTATGGCGAATCGGTTTGATGGGTTACTCAAGCTCAAGTGAAAATATTACTCTATTGCTCGCTGCACTCGGGAAATTGTTGGAAAAATAATGAAATTATGTTTTTTCTTGATATATCCCTACTCAAGATAGAAATCATTCATTATCCATCGATAATCTGTGAACAATGCAAATTTAATCCTTTGTTTGTAAAACAATCGACAGGAAAACTATATTTCAAACAATCTTCTTCAGATCAATATTGAGGCGGCAACCAGTAATCCTTACAATAATTCCAGAAATTATTAAACCCAAGCGTAAAATCCGGTCAATCAACCCAAAATCGAATAATGAATACAATATCACCAGCTCCATTAAATATCCAGGCTCTATTAAAACGATTTGGAATACGACCCAGCAAAGGACTGGGGCAAAACTTCCTGATCGACGATTCTATTTTACAGAATATTGTAACTATTGCAGGCGTAGGTAGACAGGATACCGTGCTGGAGATAGGTCCCGGCCTGGGAAGTCTGACTCGTTATCTCGCGCTTGTTGCAGGCAACGTAGTAGCAGTGGAACTAGATCAAAAGTTATTCCCAGTGCTCGAAACAACTCTTCAATCTTTTCATAATGTCCATCTGATCCGGGGTGATATCCTTGAGCTTGAATTAAAAAATCTGGTGTCTGATGAGGGATATCTGCTGGTTGCAAATATTCCTTACTACATAACATCTGCCATTCTTCGCCATATTTTAGAAAGTACTCCCAAACCGCGAAAAATCGTTCTTACTGTTCAAAAGGAAATTGCTGAACGAATTTGTGCAGAAAAAAAGTTAAGTCTCCTGGCAGTCAGTGTTCAGGTATATGGCAGGCCTTCCATCGAATTGCAGATTCCAGCCAAAGCCTTCTTTCCTTCGCCGCAGGTTGATTCGGCAGTGGTTCAAATTGAGATCTCACCAACTCCACTAATCAACCCGGAGCAATTGGAACCATTTTTTGACATTGTCAGGGCTGGATTCAGTCAAAAACGCAAGACTTTAAGAAACTCCCTTTCTGCAGGATTACACATCCCAGCAGCGGAGGCTCAACAACTCCTTGAATTTGTAGAAATTAATCCTCAACGCCGGGCTGAAACATTGACAATAAATGAATGGAGTAAATTAACTGAATATTATTTGGATCGAAAGATTTGTTAACACCTTTCGAGTGGAATAGAGACAAAGGCTGGCAAGTCATTCAATAAATTCCATTAACTTCTCCAAGGATGGTGCTGCATTGGGAAACTGAGTTGGGTAAAGGAATTTTATCGAAACTTCCTGAATCTGCCAGGGTTGTCAGTTAATCATTTCAGTGTGGGCAGCGGTTGGTAGAGCGCAGCAAACATATTTTACAAATTCCTTGACGCTCAGAAATCCCTATGGTAAACTACAGCCCGCAATTGGTCCCGTGGTGTAGCGGTTTAACATGCGGCCCTGTCAAGGCCGAGATCGCGGGTTCAAATCCCGTCGGGGCCGCCTGTCTAAACAATCTGGTGATTTCTCACCAGGTTGTTTTTTTTCTAATTTATTTGTTAGATCCTCAGAAGATCAATCAAACCTAATGTACATTTTTACAATAGGAGTTATCTATTTAAGTAGCGAACGATCCCAAGGAGGTTTGAGGCCGTAGTCATTGATATAAGTAGCAATGGCCCCCTCATTGATGATTATTTTAATAATACAAAACCAAAGATATGTACCTGCCCCTATTCAGGACTAAATTACAATGTCTGTCAGGTGGCTTGAACTATATAACAAATTCCCCAAGTCGTCGCCCATGAAAATAAACCAGGTGACATTTTTCGATCTGAGCGCCTTGGAATCAGCATAATAAATGCAGCCCTCGATTGCGCCTCACTTTTAGTGATGATGGCTCGTAATCCGACGGCATATGGTACAAACGATCAGAAAAAGGCATATGAGATCGTTGTAGAAAATGTAAGATGCTTAGGAAAATCTCTAAGCCAGCTCAATTTACCAGGTGATATACTGTTACTTGCTTTCAGGTGTGATGGTATATTGCTGACCAAATGGCGTACAAGGATAGAAGAATGCGATCACCTAACTCTGGCAAGCCCACTGGAATGATTAGAAACCAGTCGGATGCTGTTGATAACTGATCCTGCTTAAAAAATTTCCTTTGGAAGCAAAGAGAATTATTCTTAAACATACTGCAAATCACTTTTAAATGAGTTTTGAAAAATCAATTTTCTTCACTTCACTGCTAGAATCAGTTGCATTGTAATTAAATGTATTTATTTGAAAGTTTCAAGTAACCCATAAATACTTCCAACTACCTTTCATGACCTACTGTGGATAATTAGCGATCAGAAATGGAAATTAAAAAACAACTCTCAGCTCTGATCCCCGAAGAGCGCATCCTGACAAAACCGATCGAGCGCTATGCTTATGCCAATGATGCTTCCTACTTCCGTTTAATTCCACAAGCAGTCATCCAACCTGTCTCAGTTCAAGAAATCCGTTCACTTTTTAGCTTTTCACAACAAAACCACATCCCATTGACCTTTCGGGCTGCCGGCACAAGCCTTTCCGGACAGTCAATAACAGATGGCTTGTTAGCTGTGGTGGCGCGACATTGGGGGCAGGTCCAGGTGGAAGCGTCCGGTCGCCGGATCCGCTCTCAACCTGGTGTGTTGGGAGGTCATCTCAATAATATTCTGAAACCTTATGGACGTCGAATTGGCCCCGACCCGGCTTCTCTTGATGCTGCCATGTTGGGTGGAATTCTATCCAACAATTCCGGTGGGATGTGCTGTGGAGTTTCAGAAAATGCTTTTCACACCATACATTCTCTCACTGTTGTTCTTCCCAATGGTCTTGTACTGGATACAGGTGCAGTGGATGCAGCAGAGCAATTCCAAGAAGGTGCACCAGAAATTGCCAACGGACTGCTTGACCTACGTGGAAGATTACTGGCAGACACTATCCTGACAGAACGTGTACGCACCCGGTACATGATGAAGAACACAGACGGGTATTCATTGAATGCGATTCTCGATTATGACAATCCGATAGATATTCTAACTCACCTTATGATCGGCTCGGAAGGAACATTGGGCTTTATTGCCGAAGCTGTATTAAATACTCTGCCAGATTATTCTTATAAGTATACCGGTCAACTTTACTTTAAAGATATCCATTCTGCAGCCCGTGCAATCGCTCCCCTGAAAGATTCGGGAGCACGCGCAACAGAGATAATGGAACGTGCTGCACTACGCTCAGTCGAGAATTTACCCGGTGCCCCAGTGATCCTACGTCAGCTACCAGAATCTGCAGCAGCCATCCTGGTGGAATACCAGGGTCGCTCAAAAGAAGATATGGCTGACATTCAACAAGTTACTTCCAACACCCTTCGAGGTCTGGAACTTCTGCACGAGCCGGAGTTTAGCGAGGATCCTCGTGTCCAAGCTGATATGTGGAAAGTACGGAAGGGTCTTTTCCCTACCCTGGGTGCAATGCGTCCTGTAGGAAGCTCAGTGATGACCGAAGACCTGGTCTTCCCTGTGCCTCGACTGGCAGAAGCAATAACCGATCTGCAAGATCGCTTCCGCGCCTATGGTTACGAAGATGCCATCATTTTTGGACATGCCAAAGATGGGAACCTGCATTTCAATTTTAGTGTTCTCCTGAACCAACAGGATGAGGTTCTGCGCCTTGAGCACTTTATGGATGATGTTCTTGCAATGGTTAGAACCAAGTATGATGGCTCCCTCAAAGGTGAGCATGGAACTGGGAGAGCAATGAGTCCATACCTTGAGGCTGAATGGGGTGCGAATGGTTATGCTCTGATATGCGATATTAAATCCTTGTTTGACCCAAGCGGGATGCTTAACCCGAATGTGATCATCAACCCGGATCCTCGTTCACATATCTCAAACATAAAAGATTTACCAGAAGTTGAAGCGGAAGTTGATAAATGTATTGAATGCGGTTTATGCGAACACCAATGCCCCAGCCGCAGCTTGACCCTGACCCCTCGTCAGAGAATCGTCATACGTAGAGAGATCACGCGCCAGAAAAAGGCAGCCAATGACGCTCCCGTGTTGGATTCTCTGCTGGAGGACTTTAACTATTTCGGGCTTGAGACCTGTGCAGTAGATGGTTTATGCTCATCAACCTGCCCGGTGGGGATCAATACCGGCGACTTAACCAAACACCTGCGTGCAGATCTGACCACCCCACGTTCCAGAAAAATTGCGCTATGGATATCGAACCATTTTTCCGGGATTGAAAAAAGTCTCGGTTCAGGAGTTCGCCTGGCTCATGCCGTTGAGTCTGTCATCGGGGCAAATGTCATTTCGGGTTTAACAATAATTGGCGAAAAACTGAGTGGCGTGCCCTTACCCAAATGGAACAAGGCAATACCTCATGTCCCTGTCCGAGTGCCAGTCACATACCAGATGGATGCGGATTTTGTGTATGTCCCTTCCTGCATCTCGCGCCGTTTGGGAGTACCCCAACCTGGTATGGATTCTCTTGCTGAAACCATGGTCACAGTTGCCTCGAGGGCAGGCGTTTCATTATGGATCCCCCCGGATGTAGATGGTAATTGTTGTGGAATGCCGTTTGGATCCAAAGGTTACACTGATGCCTACCAAGCCACCCGCCTGCGCACTTTGAAGCATTTCTGGGAATGGAGTGAGCATGGAAGAATTCCAATTGTAATTGATACCACCTCCTGCACGTATAATTTACGGCAGTACAAAGATAATTTATCAGCTTTATCAGGAGAAGAATTAGCCATCTTTGAAAATCTAATCTTGTTGGATGGATTGGAACTGATGCATGATTTTTTGTTGCCAAAACTGAAGATCCAACAAGTCGCAGAATCTGTTGTTTTACATCCGAATTGTTCTGCACGAAAATTAAATCTACAAGGCAAAATGACGTCGATAGCCAATCAGTGTGCCCAATCTGTAACCACGCCATTGCATCTGGATTGCTGTGGTTTTGCTGGAGATCGAGGTCTGCTTTTTCCTGAATTAACTGCGGCAGCCACATCGCTGGAAAGCGCTGAAGTCAAGTCCCATGATTATGATGGCTACTATTCATCCAACATTACTTGCGAAATAGGTATGTCGCTCGCCACTCGACACAACTATCACTCCATCATCTATTTGTTGGAGCAAGCATCGAGGTGAAACAAAAAAATTTCATGTAGGAAATTGTTGATTCTTATTTAGAAAACTACCCAGCCATACCACTCTTATGTATCGTTTTTTAATGGTACTTGCATAACAAGGTATGTGTCGACAGAAGGGTTTTCAAGCTAATCGGAGGAGCTTTTCATTTGCACTCATACACAGGTGCAGGTATCAACGTGGAAGAACATAAGCGGTTCAAAAAGGCACCTATTGCAAATAATGATTCTTAATTCATGAACTTAAGCTTTTTCCTTTCCTTAGGTTTGAGAATCCATCTTAACGGACCAGATTTTCCATCCAAACCATAATTACCTAATAACATCACCTTTACATTTCTATCCCAAATAAGTGAATTTGAGCTAAATAAGTATCTTATAATTGTGCAGGCTGGAGACATCTGTATGGATGGAATTGTTCAGATCTTCCTAATTTTATTTGGCTCAGTAATTTTTCTAATCTCATTATTTTTCGCCATTCCCAGTTTTTCCAGGTATGAACATCGGGCAGGTCTTTTTGGGTTGGCAGGGGCTTCCAGTGGGGTTGTTCTCCTGTTTATTTCTCTTTCACCCTTTCCTTATAAAACATTACTAGGGGAAGCTTTTTTAGGTTTAGGAATTGTTGTTGGTATCATTTACGCTCTACCGATCGGGCGGTTAGAACGAGGAAACGAACGACCATCAATTCAAGTCGATGAACGCATAATTATGTTTGCAAGATATCGATTGGAACCTGGTGATCCCCGTTACGATCAATACTATAGTGAACACCCAGAACACAAATATATGGATGATGCCATTCGCAAGCTTCCCGGTTTGCTTTCATTAAATACTCCGATGGCGGATCCTTTGGCTTTCGCTGCAACTGATGCTGGTTTCTTCCTGGCCGAATCATTAAAAGACGCAGTCTCAGGGACCATATCTCCAACAGCACAAGTAATTTCTCATAAGTTTGCTTCAGAATATGTTAAGCAACTGGCAAAGTTTTTTGGCGCACACGATTGCGGGATTGCTGAAGTAAAGAATTACCAGGTTTATTCACATATCGGACGTGGGGCTGGAAATTATGGTGAGCCAATTGTGTTAAATCACCCTTATGTTGTTGTGTTTACATTTGAAATGGCTGAAGAGATGGTTCGCACCGCACCCAGAGCTCAAGAATCCATGGAAACTGCCCGGCAATATAGTGAAGCAGCCCAAACTGCTGTCCTGGTGGCTGCCTGGATCCGTGCAATGGGATACCAGGCACGGGCACATATAGATGGAAATTACAGACTTATCTTGCCACTGGCTGCACGGGATGCCGGGTTGGGAGAGATAGGTAGAATGGGTTTGCTAATGACCCCAGACCTGGGGCCAAGAGTACGCCTAAGTGCCGTATCGACCACCCTGCCACTTGTGCCAGACCCAACAGGAGATAATCCATCAGTACTTGATTTTTGCACGATTTGTAAGAAATGTGCAGAGAATTGCCCGAGTCATGCGATCTCTATGGATGACCGGCAGGAAATTGAAGGAGCACTAAGATGGAAAATTGATTCAGGGAAGTGCTTCCACTATTGGAATGTCATAGGTACTGATTGTGGACGTTGCTTGATGGTGTGTCCATATTCTCATGGGACTGATGTCACCCACAACATAATGCGCTCAGCAATTGCTCATTCCGGAGCAGCGCGCCGTTTGGCATTGTTTCTGGATGATTTGATCTATCTTCGTAAACCCAAAACTCGACCTGGACCGTTTTGGACACGAAATTTGCATTAATCAAGAAAATAGATGGTCATCCCAAACCCGTAATAATCTCATTGAATTGTTCGACCTTATCAATAGAGCTTTCACCCAGATCAAACAGGATCACTTTTCGCCCTGCCTTTAATAAAGCTTGTTGATCTCCCAATATCTGGGCGTTTCTTAATGTCCCAAAGGATATGGTGGAATCGGATCGTCCAGGCTCATCCGGAATACTGACATCCTTTACGAGTTTTGACACCAGTTGGATGAACAAACCTTTACCCGCATCTCCTTTATGCAATTGCCCGGTTGAATGTAAAAAGCGTGGGCCATACCCAAGCGTGATTGCCAAATGGGTATATGCGCGCAGCCTACTGCATAAATCACGTAATACCAAATCCGTGGCAGCATCCGGATTCACATAAGCCTGGAGCGCTATGTATGCACCTGGTGTGACTTGGTCAAGAAATGAGTGCACTACTGAGGGTGAAAGGTCAGATGGATTCAATTCGGGAATTGCTCCATTTTGTGTAAAATCTACAATTATTTTGCGTGCCAGGACCTTGGCTGCTTCCACATCTGGTTGATCAAAAGGTTGGATGCCCATTCGATACCCAGCCACAGCTGTGGCGAGCTCCCATAAAAAGAACTGACCTCCCAACTCGTAGCGATCCTGCAAGTGAATACTCAAAACTGGATGTCCGGCATCGCCAAGCATCTTTAGGTCGGCTTCATGCATGGTATCACCTTCCAGCTGTATGGACACAAATAGTCTATCTGGACCATAAACAGAAGTTGGACCAGGGAGTTCTCTCACAACGGGTAGGATTCCTTTTCCAGACTTGCCTGTACTTTCAGCGATCAATTGCTCCACCCAGTCGCCGAAACTGGAGATCTTCGGAGAAAGAAAGAAGGTGACTTTGTCACGTCCAGCTTTTGCCAACTCTCCCATGATCAACCCCAAGTATCCACCTGGATTATCCTCTGCCTTGCACATTTCGGCTACATTGATCGCGCTCTCTAGCAACCTGACAATATCCACTCCTACCAATGCCGCTGGCACCAATCCAAAATATGAAAGGGCTGAATATCTCCCGCCAATATTGGGGTCATTTATAAAAATGGAGCGGAACTGGTAATTTGTGGCCAGGTTCACCATCAAGCTGTCTGGGTCAGTGATGGCAATGAAATGTTCACCAGCACATTCAGAACCAAGTTTATCAACGACCCGGTTATAAAAGTACTTAAAGAAAGACAAGGTCTCGGTCGTCGCCCCAGATTTGGTTGAGACGATAAAAAGCGTTCGTGCCAGATCCAGATCTTTTTCCAGACTCATTACTGCGCCGGGGTCGGTGTTATCCAGAACTGCCAGATCAAGGAAACCTTCCCCCCCGCTAAAAGTCTTAAAGAATACTTCCGGAGCTAGGCTGGAACCACCCATACCCAGTAAAACTGCACTTTGGTAACCTTCACGATTCAGACTTTCCAACAGGGAAATCAGGGACGGGATGGCGACTTGCATACGGTCAGCAATATCCAACCAACCCAATCGATTGGAAATTTCCAGCGGATCAGGTCCCCAAACGGTGTGGTCGTGTGCCCAGATACGAGCGATAATGCCATCGTTGATCATCTCTTTAAGAGCCGCGTCCACAACCGTTTGATAATCACCCAACATTGTCGATATTAATGGATCATTATTATGGAAAGAATTGAAACCTTTCATAATTATTCCTTTTAGAATTTAACATTATTCTGAATGATTTCAGGATTTATCACAGATTTCCATAAAGCGGAATTCTGGCACCATTGATCCTACTGCCAGCCTCAGAAGAAAGATGCAAAAGCTGAGCGCAGATCTCTTCAGGCGTTGTCAAAGAGGCATTTGAAAGAGATGGTTGGTGTTGGCGTTCATGTTGTATATCAATTGTTTTAACTAAAAGCATATTGGCAGTAACCCCACTCCCTTTCACCTCTTGTGCTATCGTGAGCAGGAGAGCTTCCTGGGCAGCTTTTCCAATGGCATAAGGAGCCAGATTTGCCATTGGATTGGATGCGTATGGAGAAGATACAACCAGAATCCGTCCCCAATGCCTGGAGAGCATGGGGGGAAGTAATGCCTGCGCCAAATGGTAAGTAGTCCATAAGTGTTGTCGGAGCATAAAATCAACCTGATCAGCCATCACCTCGATAACAGGTTTCCCACCACTCCAACCACCTACCAGGTGTACCAAAATATCTACCTGGCTAAATTTTGATAGAATTACATCGACTACTTCCTGGACTGCAGATGCCTGACTCAGATCAGCGACATGTGTCAGCACCCGGTCTTGTGGCAACGCCAATTCGCTTGCAAGTTCCTTTAATTTTTGCGACCCTGTGCTTATCAAAGCCAGACGGGAACCCTGCCCGGAAAATATTCTTGCAGCGACTTTACCCAATCCACCTGTTGCACCTGTAACCACAACCACACGATCTTCAAGACTCATATTTTCCTATCCTTCTTTTGAAATTTCCTACTCAATAACAATTAGTGATTAAGTTGATCTACTTAAGATAATAATAATGCTCACTATCACCAATTAATCGGTTATTTTCCGATCTTGATCCATTATAAAGTATAAGAAAATAATAGCTGTATTAGAGTATTCTAATAAATTATGCCTGGCAGATGGATCTAAAATGCATTTATATGCAATTCAGGAGTGACGCAGCCATCCGCCAGGTAAAGTTCACTGACGTATATCGCCACTCCTGGATAAAGTAATCCTGTCTTTGTAAGTGCAAGGGTTATGGTAGCTATGCCCGAAACGAATCATCCAGCTGTATAAACTTATCCAAAGAGTTTGAAATTCATTTGTTCATAGTGGAAAAAAACAGACTTCCGAAGTTAATTACCTTCGAAAGTCTGATCATAGGGGTGGCTGATGGGGGTCGAACCCACAACCCTCGCATCCACAGTGCGATGCTCCGCCATTGAGCTACAGCCACCATGAGAGGGGCGAATTTTAGCACGATTTTACTGGCTAGGCAAGCATATCCTTAACAGCGCG
>JBDRQK010000300.1:0-4443 GCA_043826315.1 Chloroflexota bacterium | reverse complement strand
CGCCAGCAATCCTCGGCAGGCTATCCGGGAATTGAAGGAGGTAGAAATTCAGCAGCAACGAGAAGATCAATATCAAAGTTGGAGCGATCCCGCGCTGATTGAACCTGTCCATATTGTTCACATAAATATATCCACCGGATACACCCAGTATGAAGCTGCATAAGTGAACAAGGGGAAAATAGAACATCAGGTCATGTGAGACAGACGGGAAGCCGGCATAGTAACCTGACCGAAACAAGGTCATCAGAGTGGCTTGTGTAACGAAATACAGTAGAAGAGCCAGGATCGCCAGGTTCTTCCAGGAGATATTACTTTTCTTGATCCCCCATAAGACGAAGGGAAAGATCAGGTAGAACAAAACTTCCACCGATAAAGCCCAGCCAGGGTAATTCAGCGATAATGGATAGGGAGGCAACCAGGCTTGCATAAAAGTGAAATTAAGTAATGTGGCTTTCCATCCATTCATCGTGCTGGTTGTGTTGTAGGTCCAGTGGATGATCATAGCCAGGGCGATCCAGTAGACAGGTATAATCCTGGCAACGCGGGCGATATAAAAGTCGCTTATTTTGTTATTTTCTCTATGGTAATAGGCGACCATCAACACAAATCCGGTCAACACGAAGAAAATGGATACGATCTGCGGCCCGGAGGTTATCAAGGGGCTGGCAGCTTTTGCCAGTTGTGTTTTCCCCCCATAATGAAACATGATAACGATGAAGGCGGCAACAAAACGGAGAAAACTAATGGAATCTATTCTTTTCATTAAAGGTTGACCTGCAGGGATAATCCCATTTTGACTTTAATTTAAGACTTGAACAATGGCTGACAACCTGGAGATTGTTAGCATAGATTATATATTATTATCTGTTTATGGGTATGGTGACCTGGCAGAATTCATTTAATTTGAACAAATCTGGGTAATTTGCAAGGCTTGATGACCAGCTGCATGCACAGGCTGGCTTGTTAGAGCATGCGAATTGCACCTGCGGGACAAACATTCATACACAGGGAACAACCCAGGCACATGGAAGATCTGGCATCCGGAAGCTCATAAGGAGCTTGCTGGGTGACCACTTTCCTTTCACAGGCCAGCATAACTTTGCAAATACCATCCTGGCAAAGTTGAGGATTGCAATCATGGTAATCAATGACAACAGTTTTCTTAGGCATCTTTTTCGTCTTGTTGGCCCTGTTCCAGGACTCTTGCCAATTCATCCTCAAGCTCATCCAATTCCAGCATCAGGGCTGGCGGGACGGAATGTGCCGGCCAACGCTGCTTGAGGTCAGCGATCCTTTCTTTCAATTCCCGGATCCGTTGGATATTCTTCATTATCTTAATCATAACATGCCTCCAAGCAGCCGCTTGATAACTCTGATTACATCCATGATCTTATGATCTCCGAGAAAAGTGCGAGTATTTTCCATTTGAACCCGCTTAATCTTTAGATGGCTTTTCTCGTCCAGAGTTGCATTCAATTTTGGGAAATTACCTGTTAATATTGAATGTTTCGATCAGCGGGTATCCGCCCTGACCTGCATGTCTTGAGATCCTTTCATACCCTCAAAATCCGCTAATATTCCCTTGAGTACATCTGCCAGCAGCCGGCAAAACAATAGGTAGGCCTGCCTGGATTCCCTCAGCGGACGCGGTAATTCAATGTGGAACGATACCCAGCCCGGCGACGTGATGCTTGCTGATTTGGTGGCTTGAAAGTAGATGTCCTTGAAATCCCCCGAAATGGAATACCCTTGCAGCAAGGGTGCTGACGCAAAACCGACCCTTAATCTATCTGCCAATTCCTTCGACCAAAAATTTCTTTCCAGGCTTCCGGAAGAAATTTCAATGTCAAAACGGGCGAAATTGCGGCTGTGTCCGTGAATTTCGACCAGGATCTTCGGTTCCAGGGATTGAATTTTTTTAAAATAATCGCTGCTCTTGTGCTTGTTGACGTCCATAAAGTAATTACAGGCGATGATTGCGGGACAGTTGAGCAAGCCAGCCAGGGCAACCCCAATAAAGCCCGTATTCTCATCCGAAGCCGGATGTTCCTCACTGGGTAGTTTGAGAACACCCAGCGGAGCGTGGTGAGGCACGCCGACCACCATTTCTTTGCGATCTCCGGAGGTGAACAGGAGCATGGAATTATTCTCATCCTTCAGGATGTCTTCAATTTGCATCGGGTTCTTTTTTATTCGAAGACCACGCCCAAAAGGCTGGCAATGGTCTCGATCTCTCCCAAATGCTGGAATGGATGTGTCAACCCGTATGTCATCAGGCACTTGCCTTTCGACCAGCCTGTGTAATTTTGAATGAAACCTTCCGGATCTGTGTACCCCAGGCCTTCCTCCACGATGACTTTGCGGATATAAGGCTCCTGCAGGGTGGCTTCCAGGTTCACCTGGTCTATGTTTGCCAGGATCTCCCGTGTGCGCACCTGGACAGCCTGCGAATACTCCCGCAGGGCGTTCAGGTCAATCCTCAAGCTGAGATCATCCACTCCGGCCAGGGTCATCTCGCTGCCGTTATGCCGCCAGGGTACCTTCATGCGCCGCATCCAGTCGCCTTCATCCAGGACCTGGGACCCATCCATCACAAAGCGGTTCAAACCGGCATCTTCCACGCGCGTCAGGTGCCACAGGATCCAGGCGATCGAGTTGACACGCGGGTGGGGTCGCTGGCGCATCAGGTCTTGCGGGATAGTATCCCAGATACCTGCCAGGTAAAAATTATAGAGCACATCGTACCGCATTAGGAATAACTGGGTCACGTCCATGGGGGTGTCTCCAACAAGTTTTTTTAATAATTGAGGGGCAGATTGGTTCGACACAACCTGTCCTATTGGAATCGCGAGGGGAGATCCACCTGTCAAGAAAATATTCAAAGTAGCTCACTTTGGGTCAGGTGGGGTTAATACTGAGTGCACCCCTTTTACCAATCTTCCACTTGTTCATGATGATCCTTGTAATGCCACCATGTATTCACAGCTATCATATTTCAGAGCGGAACGTAATCACACCAGGCAAACCGGGATCCGTCAAATGGGTCCTCGCCTGTTATGTTGATGGTGTGTTTGCACGAACCACCAAAACTGAGCAATTTGAATAATGAACCAGTTTTCTCGAAACGCTGCCCATCAGCCAGCTTTTGAATTGGCTTAATCCACGCGAGCCGGAAATAATCAGGCTGGTTTTTTCTTTTTTAGCAAATTCAATGATTTCTGTAGCAGCATCCCCTCTTTTTAAGACTGCACCTGCTTTCATTCCTTGCTGTTCAAGCCAATCACAACAAGTGGTTAACAGGACTTTACCATCTTCTTCTTCTTTTTGCCTTCGCTTGGCTTCATCTTCCGTGATATTCCATGGATCTATCAAAGACAGGTCCATGAACATCGTATCGGGACCAATCGGGGGAAGAGGTGGTGGGGGCAGAACATGGATCACATTCATAGAACTTGCTGCAGGAAATGGAAAATTCTCCAAATACTTCATGGCTGTCATACTTGAGTCCGAACCATCCGTGGTGATAAGAATATTGGACAAACCTGTGTATGGTGCTCGAACGACCAAGACCGGACAACTGGCATATTCCACCACTTGCTGAGTAACTCCACCCAAAAGAATTCCGAGGGTAGCCCTTAAACCTTTGGCGCCAATAACGATCAGATCCGGGTTATTCTGATCAGCATATTCAATAATCTTTTCAGCAGGATACCCTAGAAGCATCTTAGGTTCGGCTATTAGACTTTTCTCCGACAAAAGTTGACAGGTTGTTTCCAAAGCTGCCTCTGTGATCACATGCTCAGCAGCCTGCAAAGGTGATAAAACCCTTAATACATCAATATGGCTATGTCGTGGCAGTCTAAGATCAGCCAAAAGAGATACTGCTGCCCGGGAATGTTCTGACCCATCGTCTGCAAGAAGAATCGAGAATTTCTTATGTGAAATCCGGGATTTCATCTTATACCTCCTTTCGATTGACAACAGATCGCAATTCATTTCCCCTTCAATATTAGCATATCATAAACTTGTCGGATTTTTGTATGAATCTTTTACCTACTTTTACCCAGCTAAGGATATTGAGGAAAAGTTCCTCTTTCAAGGAGGGAGATGCATATTGCTTGTGAGCGAGCCCACCATTGATCGCCTTGTGTGATGTAAGTTGGGTGTCAGACAAACCTCTTTAACCAGGCTTCCACCTGCTGGCGGTGCTCCCGATAATGCCACCAGGTATTGGCAGCAACCATGTGCCAGAGCGGATCACCCTCACGCCAGGCAAACCGGGAACCGTCGAAGAGGTCCTCCTCGCTCAGATTCTGGATCGCATCCAAAACCCGAGAATAAGACTCTGCAGAAGCAGTCAGGACTTCATCCAGCAGTCTGTCCTTGTTAGCCAGGTAGGTCTGCTCATTGAGCTTGTCCAGGTCATCCCAGGTCATTCCGGGA
>JBDRQK010000299.1:0-2210 GCA_043826315.1 Chloroflexota bacterium | reverse complement strand
TCTTCAATTTGCATCGGGTTCTTTTTTATTCGAAGACCACGCCCAAAAGGCTAGCAATGGTCTCGATCTCTCCCAAATGCTGGAATGGATGTGTCAACCCGTATGTCATCAGGCACTTGCCTTTCGACCAACCCGTGTAATTTTGAATGAAACCTTCCGGATCCGTGTACCCCAGGCCTTCCTCCACGATGACTTTACGGACGTAGGGCTCCTGCAGGGTGGCTTCCAGGTTCACCTGGTCTATGTTTGCCAGGATCTCCCGTGTGCGCACCTGGACGGCCTGCGAATAATCCCGTAGAGCTGGCAGGTCAACCATCTGGTTGAGCTCATCCACTCCAGATAGGGTCATTTCGCTCCCGTTATGCCGCCAGGGCACATTCATACGCTGCATCCAGTTGCCTTCATCCAGAACCTGGGAACCATCCATCACAAAACGGTTCAAACCGGCATCCTCCACGCGCGTCAGGTGCCACAGGATCCAGGCGATCGAGTTTACCCGCGGGTGGGGTCGCTGGCGCATCAGGTCCTGCGGAACAGTATCCCAGATGCCTGCCAGGTAAAAATCGTAGAGTACGTCATAGCGCATCAGAAATAATTGTGTCATATCCATGAGGTTTACTCCAATAAGAAATGATAATAGTGCCTCATATAATGGTCACATCGTCTCACCATAAACCAGGAAGGGTTGCTGCCAGATATGCGTCTTTAACCAGGCTTCCACCTGTTCGCGATGTTCCATGTAATGTCACCATGGATTGGTGGTAACTTTTTTCCAGAGTGGATCCCTTTGCCAGCTTCATCGGGATCATCGAAAAGATCTTCGCATTTCATTTTGATGGTCCGTTTTCACGAACCACCAGGACGGAACAATTGGAATAGTGAACCAATTTCCTGGAAATGCTACCCATTAACCAGCTTTTGAATTGGCTTAAACCACGTGATCCGGTAACAATAAGGCTTGTATTTTCTTTCTTGGCAAATTCAATGATCTCTGTGGCGGCATCTCCCCTTTTTAAAACTGCACCTGCTTTCATTCCTTGCTGTTCAAGCCAATCACAATAGGTTGTTAATAGTAACTTACCATCTTCTTCTTCTTTTTCCCTGCGAACAGCCTCAACTTCCGTGATCTTCCATTGATCTGCAAGAGCCTGATCCATGAACATCGTGTCGGGACCAATGGGGGGAAGAGGTGGTGGGGGCAGCACATGGATCACATTCATGGAACTCACCGCGGGAAATGGAAAATTCTTCAAATACTTCATGGCTTTCAAGCTTGAGTCCGACCCATCTGTGGCGATTAGAATATTGGATAAACCAGTGTATGGAGCTCGGACAACCAGGACCGGGCAACCGGCATATTCCACAACCTGCTGAGTTACTCCACCTAATAGAATACCGAGGGTAGATCTTAAACCTTTTGCGCCAATGACGATCAGATCCGGGTTATTCTGATCGGCATATTCAATGATCCTTTCAGCGGGATAACCAAGAAGCGTCTTTGGTTCTGCAATTAGGCCTATATCTGAGAAAAGTTTACAGGTTGAATCAAAAGCTGCCTCTGTGATACCAAATTCAGCAGCCTGCAACGGAGATATGACCCTTATTATGCTAATATGGCTATTGCGCGGCAATTTAAGATCTACCAAAAGAGATACTGCTACCCGGGCATGTTCTGACCCATCGTCTGCAAGAAGAATCGAGAATTTTTTATTCGAAATCCGGGATTTCATCTTATACCTCCTTTCTTTTGACAATAAACCACAATTCATTTCCCCTCCAGTTATAGCATATCATAAACCCGTAGGATTTTTACAAGGAACCTTTCCCTCTTTTTACCCATCCAGTTAATCATAAAAATTCACCTTTCAAAGCAAAAGATAGATTGCTCATGAAGGAGTCTGCCCTGTCTGGTTTTATGTGTGTCAATTGGGTTTCAGGCGCAGTTCTTTAACCAGGTTTCCACCTGCTGGCGGTGTTCCCGATAGTGCCACCATGTATTCGCTGCAACCATGTGCCAGAGCGGATCACCCTCACGCCAGGCAAACCGGGAACCGTCGAAGAGGTCCTCATCGCTCAGATTCTGGATCGCATCCAAAACCCGAGAATAAGACTCTGCAGAAGCAGTCAGGACTTCATCCAGCAGTCTGTCCTTGTTAGCCAGGTAGGTCTGCTCATTGAGCTTGTCCAGGTCATCCCAGGTCATTCCGGGA
>JBDRQK010000298.1:0-3180 GCA_043826315.1 Chloroflexota bacterium | reverse complement strand
AGGTCCACTGACCCGGGATGATATTAAAAAGTTGATGGATCCGATCAAATCTACAGCACCAGAAATAAATCAAAAAACAGACTCTCCGAATCCGGTTTCGGAATATTCAGGTTTGCAATCATCTAATCAGCCCTCACTTCCGCCTAATATTTCTGATTATTTTATACCGATCCGTGGAATCCAAGGTGTGGATAGAAAAATTATCTACATGCCAAAATTATTAGGCATAGCAACCATAAATTTTCAGAATACCAAAACAAAAGTCAGTACTTCCCAGACAATACGATATATGACACCAATTACAAATAACCCAATCCCGGTCCGATGGGAATCTGCTGAGCAGATTGAGATCCCCTCGGAGGACCTTGAAAAAGAGCCAATAGACAATACATTATTTGGGGATCTTCCTCCGTCCGCCACGCAGTCGTCAAGCTACACATCCTGGAATCGGGATTTTGCCGATTGGTTATACAGCACACAATCATTGGAACTATTTTCCAGCCCAAGCTTAAAAGAATCATCCAACCCCACAGAAACTGAGAAAGACTTTCGCATTCGCTTGCAACAATTGGCACGTGAAAAAAGGGATGAGGCCACAGAACTATTGCGGAAAAAATATGCTTCAAAAAAAGCCACTCTTGAAGAACGATTACGCAAAGCAAAACAAACTGCGGATAAACAGGTCGACCAGGCCAAAAAAGCAAAATACCAGACTGCAATTTCTGTGGGTTCTGCGCTGCTTGGAGCATTCACCGGAAGGAAGATCAGCCAAACTTCTATTGGCAGGGCAACAACTGCCATGCACAGTGCCAGTCGAACCATTGAACAATCCAAAGATGTCACCCGTGCTGAGGAGACAATCGAATCCATCTCCAAACAAATCCAGGATCTTGATGCTGAATTTAACGCAGAAGTTGCGAACTTGGACGAGAAACTTGATCCTCAAGCTGAAGTATTAGATACATTAATGATCAAACCTCGAAAGTCAGATATCAATGTTCAATTCGTATCCCTCGTTTGGGCACCTTATTGGCAGGATGGACAGGGAACAATATCTCAAGCGTGGTAAAGATCCAATCATTAAATTAATATTCTAAATCAGGGTTTTTTTGTGCTTGAAGAACTTTGACAGATAACCCTTTCACTGCTATAATTGTTGAGTATAGATTTGACTTCTACTGTCGTACTTCGGCAGATTTTTTTGAATGAGTAAGTGTACTGCGGTTTGCCCGAAAACACCCCGTTGAATTTGCTCTGATGGGGTGTTTTTATACTTATCACCAGATCCGCCTCAGCCGGTTGAGATTTTATTTAAAGGAAAAATTAATATAAATGGAAAAGAAACAAAAATTACGCATCATTCCACTGGGTGGATTAGGGGAAGTTGGCAAGAACATGATGGCATATGAATATGGAAATAATATCCTGGTCGTAGATGCAGGAATCATGTTTCCAGAAAATGACATGCTGGGTGTTAATTACATTATCCCCGATTTTCAATATCTCATCGATAATGCTTCAAAAGTACGAGGAATTGTGATCACACACGGTCACGAAGACCATATTGGTGCCATCAAACATCTACTGGCAGAATTGCAGACTCCAGTTTATGCAACACCTTTAACGCGGGGGTTAATAGAAGTAAAACTTGCCAGAAATGGGAATACATCCAAGGTTGACATGCATACAGTGCAAGCTGGGGATACGGTTAATATTGGCCCATTCAGTGTGGAATTCTTCCATGTGAGCCATTCCATTCCAGATGCAGTCGGTTTGGGAATAAACACTCCTGTTGGATTACTTGTTCACACAGGGGATTATAAATTTGACCACACGCCTGCCGATAACTGGCCGACGGATTTTGCCAAACTGGCTGAATTTTCCCGTCGAGGCGTGGACATCCTGCTTGCGGATTCAACCAATTCTGAACGCCCGGGTTGGACGCCATCAGAGAGGACCATTGAACCCGCTCTGGATGAAGTCCTTCAAAACGCACCCGGCCGCGTTATCATTGCGACTTTCGCATCCCTGATCTCGCGAATGCAACAAGTTGCTGATGCAGCCATTCGACACAATCGTAAAATGGCATTTGTTGGCACAAGCATGGTTGACAATTCGAAAATTGCCCTGAAATTAGGATATATTAATATTCCTGATACAACCCTGGTCAGTTTGGATGAAGCACTAAGTCTGCCATCCAATAAAGTTGTCCTGATGTGTACAGGTACTCAAGGGGAGCCTTCATCGATCATTGGACGCCTTTCAACAAGCAGTAATCGCCAATTTGATATCAAGACAGATGATACGATTGTGTTATCTTCCCACCCCATCCCAGGCAACGAAGAAGCCGTAGGAAAAACCATCAATCGTCTACTACGGCGAGGTGCCAATGTGATCCACGATGGCATTCTTCCTGTGCATGTATCAGGACACGCCAGCCAAGAAGAGCAGAAATTATTACTTAATTTGATCAGACCAAAATTCTTTGTGCCAATCCATGGCGAATTGAGGATGTTAAAACGTCATGCCAGCCTCGCAAAACAGGTTGGAATCCCTGAAGAAAATATTGCAGTTGTTGAAAATGGACAAGTACTGGAATATTCAAACGGGAAATTAACCCTTGGAGAACGCATTCCAGGAAATTATATTTTTGTCGAAGGTTCCAGCATTGGCGAAGTTGATATGGATATGATGCGCGAAAGGGAAAAAATGGCACGCTCAGGAATTCTCCTGATCGATATCTCTGTGGATAAATTCTCCAACCGATTGATCAATGAACCTGAGATCATCACGCGTGGCTTCTTAACACCGGATGATTCACAAAGAATACTACCCATTTTAATAAATCGCGTTAAGCACATTGTCAACACCAGTGGTATCGATGATGATAAAGTCATTACAGATTCGATTCGGACGTTTCTTTTTCAAGAAACGAAGCGCCGTCCAATGGTTTTTGTTACGCTTAGTCGCGTTTAATTTTCTCTGATCGAAATTTTATTATTTTCGATCTATATATTCATAAATGTATCAAAGGCAACCGGAATCCCGGTTGCCTCTTTATAACCCGAATTTTACAGCCAATTATGTTCTTGAATCCCCACTTATTTTGTACTTATGAATCTTCAGTCAATGCAATTGAAATTTGACGGGCAATTTTACCCATTGGATAATTCGGAAGTT
>JBDRQK010000297.1:0-2286 GCA_043826315.1 Chloroflexota bacterium | reverse complement strand
GAAAACTTTGAAAACCCGATCAAAACAAACACGAACACGATGCCACTCCAGATGAGCAGGGATTTGAAATTTGCTTTAAGTTCTCGGATAAATATATTCATTTCTTCTCCTTCTCACGTGGCAGAGTTAATATTTCTTTTTGCATACAGCAGGTAACTACCGGCAATAGAAATAAGGATAACGGAGACACTGATAAGTACCAGCGGCATATCAAAAGACGCATTCGTGATGATATAGTTTGGCTCAAAGTGTTTAAAGGGTGTAATAAGCTCCAGCTTGACGTCGCCAAGCATGCCACCAAACGCACTGATCACATACATCCCAAAAGCCAGCGCCATGGAAAGCGGGGTTACGCTCCTGATTTTTTTCATCAAGAGGGAGACCAGGATGCCAACAGTGAGGAAGAATAACTGGAACAGGACGATGCTGGACAACACTAAGAGCAAGCTGCCTGTGTCGTAAGCTCTATCGCCTCTGAATAGACCAATAAACCCAAAACTGCTGATCCAAATAACGATATTGGTAATGGTAAGCCCGGTAAACGCAGCCAGCAGTTTGCTGGTTAAGATATGAGCCCGGCTGATCGGTTTTGCCAGCAGAAAATCTGCGGTCATATCCCTTTCCTCCAGTGAAACCATGCCAAAACCGTAATTGGAAGCCTGAACAGCCAGGCAGACCTGGCAGAATAGAAAGGCGAAACTGTAAAATCCGAGCACAGTGGACATGTCAATTCCTGTCATGCCAAATGCCATCAATAATTCTTTGGGAAATGAAGCCATGGTTTCATTCAAGATGGCTGCATTATCCGCGAAGGCTGAAAAAAGGGACATGAAGATTAATAGAAGCAGGGAAATAGATATTGACCAGGTGATGACAGAATTGCGGATCATTTTAAATTCATGCTTGTATATATTCATGGTCAACCCCTATTCGTAATAATGCAGGAATATTTCTTCCAGGGTGGGCTCTTCAATGGTCACATCCGAGACTTCCTGTCTACTGATCAATCTCAGGACCACATTGATATCCCCCCGATAAAAGAAATTGACCGAGCCATTCTGCCGCTCGAGCTTGCTAATACCCTCTACCACGAACATTTTTTCATCAAGGTCGGATGCTGTAACTTTGATCTTTTTATAATTTTCGTTCTGCATGGATTTGATATCCTGGACGTTGATGATACTGCCTTCTTTGATGATGGCAACCCGGCTGCACATTTTTTGTACTTCCCCGAGGATATGAGAGGAAAAGAAAACGGTTGCGCCGCGTTTGTTCTCTTCCCGGATCAGGTTGAAGAACTTTTGCTGCATGAGCGGATCCAGACCACTGGTGGGTTCGTCCAGCAGGATTACTTTTGGCTGGTGTAATAACCCTTGCACAATACCGACCTTCTTTCTATTGCCATAAGAAAGATCGTCGATCCTGCGTTTCAGGTCGAGCTCCATGATGTCAGCCAGTTCATGCAATCTCACGTTGCAGTCTTTGTGATAAAAACTGGCGGAATATTTAAGCAGGTCGATGACCTTCATGCGGTCATAATAAAAAACCTCTGAGGGTAGATAACCGATCTCCTGTCTTATATCCGGGCCATGCTGAATACAATCCTTGCCAAAGATCTTTGCCTCCCCGCTGGTGGGATGAATTAAACCCAAAAACAACCTGATGGTGGTTGATTTTCCGGCTCCGTTGGGTCCAATAAAGCCAAAGATCTCTCCTTCTTCCACATTAAAGGAAACATTCTCAATACCCCTGGCTTTTCCATAAAATTTGGTAAGTTGTTTTACTTCAATAATGCTCATGGATTTGCTCCTGTTTTAGAGTTGGGTTTCACCCTCAGAAAATTGTGCCAATTTTGACAGACAATTACATTATCATACTACTGAAATATCTTTTCTGCCAATAATTCCGGGAGGGGGTAAGGCATGTGGATTTATAGGATCTGACAATCTGAAAACTGCTCAGATCAGCTGCCAATTGTTTCTCGTGGAAGAGAAATTGTCCAAATCCACTGGTATTCAAGCAATCATCACTTGAATCTTCCGTGTAAAATTTTAGGAGATGATGAGGAACAAAACTTGTTTGTGATCTCAGGAAGCGGATAATTGTCGGGTCAACTCGTCCGGTTGTGTGACCGGTTGAAGGCAGACAAAACCCTGGCAGACATAGGCTGTGGGTTGACCATTTAGCAGGGGACGCCCATCCAGTAAAGCAGGCACTCCATCCGGTGGCGGGAAAGAACTGGCAGCCACTACCATGGCGGGGTGGTAGATGTTTCGCACCACGTTA
>JBDRQK010000296.1:0-6402 GCA_043826315.1 Chloroflexota bacterium | reverse complement strand
GTCTTTGAGGATGGAACCACCAATAAACTCACGAATTAGTGAATTATCGGGAATCAGGTCAGTATCAATTGGTTCGAACCATTCCAGAAAAGCCAACAGGCGCTTAGCCTCAATATATTCTTGCTTTCCAAAGGGAACCTGGCGCAGCAAAGGCTCAGCCAGTTGGACCATCGCAGATAATTCGTAAACCAGAGCAGAATTGAACATTACGTCCGCATTTTCCTGGTAAGGGAAGATATAACGCCCTTCTCCCCTTCCCACGGATTCCCAACGCTGGATGGTTTGAGCTGCAGAGTAACCGCGCTGATTAGCATCGCGCACGATCCTTCGCACAAGACGGGTATCCGTAGTGGAAACCCGGTTGTGTCTGTCCAGGTTGATCTGGGTCAGGCAGGATACATAAACACGATAAGCCTGTTGTGCAAGTGATGTCGGAATAAGACCCGGGTTCAACCCATGTATTCCTTCCAGGATGATTATTTGGTCATCGCGCAGTCGTACAACATCTCCCAGTTCCTGAAGTCCTATTTTAAAATTGTAGCGTGGGAGTTGAACTTCTTTACCAGTTACAAGCGACTTTAAATGTTCAGCCAATTGGTCCAGACGCAATGTTTCCAAGGCTTCAAAATCGCTCTGTCCTTTTTCGTCTTTTGGGCTTTTATCACGGTCAACGAAATAATTATCCAATTCCAATGCAAATGGGGAAATTCCCAACGCCAGAAGTTGTACCATCAAGCGCCGCGAAAAAGTGGTTTTTCCGGAAGAAGAAGGCCCCGATATCAGGATCAACCGGACGTGGTCCGATTGGTTCGCGATCTCTCTGGCAATGGAGGCAATGTTTTGCTCATGAAGTGCTTCAGACACCAGGATAACCTCCCGAGTGCGTCCGGAACAGATCGCATCGTCGAGAGCACCAACATTGTCTATCCCCAAGCGTTCAAGCCATTCACTATACTGACGAAAGGCGGACAGCAATTTGGGATACTCCGGCATGGGCAGCAGACTGGTTGGATTGCTGCGTTGCGGGAAACGCAGGGTAAAACCACCATTGGCTTTTAATAATTCAAACCAGTCCAAGTAACCGGTGCTTGGAACCATATATCCGTGGTGATAATCCAGGTGATCTGCCAATTCGTAAAGAGTTACATAATCTTTATGGCGGTGCGCCAGCAATCGCACTTTATCCTGGAAATTATGTTTTTCGAAGTATGCGACCGCCTCATCCAACGGATATTCCAAACGCTTAAAAGGCAGGTTTTCTTTGACCAGACTGCGCATTTTATCCTCCAGCGCATTCATTTCATCCTGGTTAAGAGGAGGTCGCCCTTTGACGTGGCAGTAATATCCACCTGAGGCAACTGAATGATCGATCAACAGCCATCCTTCGGGAAAAAGTGCTGAAAAAGCCACTTCCAATAAGAAGGTTAGCGAACGACGATAAATACGCGCCCCATCCGCATCAGCCATCGTCACCGGTGTTAATTTAGATTCGATCTGAATCGGATAAGTTAACTCATGTAATTCGCCATTCGTAATGGCAGCTACAGCAGGAGCTGGCAACTTATCTGCCACAAGCAATAAGAATTCACCGGCAGTACTGCCGCGCAGACCCGATAACACCTGCCCGTCCGGGAGATGAACTTCAACTAGCGATCTCGGTTGGATAGTTACGATTTTAGTTTTCATAACAATGCCAGAAATTTCTCCGGTTGTTTTGAATATTTGCTGACAGGTTGTCTGCCATGTACCAGGTCCAGTAAAGTGTCATTCAATAACCGATTGATCGGGGTTGGAATACCCGTTCTCTCTCCGGCACGCACAACAGCACCATTCAGATAATCCACTTCAATTTTTCCTCGGCCGGAATGCAGATCGATATGGAAGGATGGCATTTTCGCTCCCCGGCCTCCTCCGACGATCTTAACCATCAAAGGTCGGATCACAGAATCTGGCAGAATTCGGGTCGCCCATACAAGGAGGCGCACTGGAACCTTAGGAAGATCAACTGGATGGATACCCTGGACTGACATCACCTGCAATGCTTCATGGAACATGCCCATCTCCATCCCATACAGACCCGGGTGCCTGAAAATCTCAGCGGGAGTCATATCCAATATTGCTGCTGAGGCTCCTCCCGGCAGGTTGGTCAACATCTTGGACCATTTCATGTCAGCTGCATTTTTAAACAGCCCGGAATTTAAGTAGGACTCATTCATGGCCAAGACCAGGCGTTCAGCCAGTTTATTCAATGCAGGATTTGATCCGGTCGCAATTCCAACGCCACGTAACCTTTCCAAGATGATATTTCCCGCAGCATGTTTGCCAACAGAGGAAGTGAGGGTTCCAGTCAATACTTTTTCAGCTCCCAGAACTTCCATCAATCGTAATTCATTTTCCACACCATTTTGCAGGCAAAGAACCGGAGGCATCTGCGAAGCATAAGGTATCATTGCTTCCAATGCAGATACTGTATCAAATGATTTCAAAGCAAAAATCGCAGCATCGAATGGTCCTTTCATTAGAGCTTCATCCAGAGTTGAGACGATCTTGAACCTGGAAGATGGCAGGTTGAAAGGTTGATGCGTATTCCGGCGTTTATCCAGGCTCAACTCCAGGCTCATCCCCCGTCGTTGAAGTTCTTCCACGACTGCGGGCTGCTCAATAAAAACAACATTGTGCCCAGAAAGTGCTAATGATCCTCCCACATAGGTGCCGATAGCCCCTGCGCCAAAAGTAAGAACAGAAATTTTTTCCAATTATTCTGCCTCCAAATAAGTGTTCTCGGAAATTATCGGTTTGTAGAGGTCGCTGTGAAATCCATATAAGTAAAACACTTATACCTGTGCCGAAATTCTAATTATTTCTTACCAGGTTTCCAGTGGGAGTGATCGTTTATGGTATCAACTTGCCAGCGGTGTTCTTTCGGATAATAAATAAATGCTGCAAAACCTGTATTTTCAAAGCGGAAACGTGTTCCCGAATAATTCGCCTGAGGTGTAATCCCCATAATACTGTACATGACCTGGTTGAGCAACCCGCCATGTGAAACCACCAGATAACGACCTGGCGGTCGACTTAGTAAATTATGAAGCGCCTGACCTGCCCGAAGGTACAGTTCCCAATCCCCCTCACCTGTCCCGGCGAAAGGCTGGTAAATATTCGAAAAATCTGGTTGGGGAAATTTTTTTTGACCTTCATCAAACTTCAAACCTGCCAGGCTGCCATTATCTCTTTCCATCCAAATTGGATCGAGTTCAATGGGAGCTTTCAGAGCAGATGCCACGATCTCGGCTGTCTGGTGCGCCCGCGATAACGGACTTGCCAAGATCAGGTCAAATCTTACTTTTTCATCCACCCAGCGTTCAGCCAGAGCCTGCGATTGGGAAAGGCCGGTCTCATTTAGTGGGAAATCAGATTGACCCTGGAAATAGCCATTTGCATTTCCCACCGACTCGGCATGACGCAAAAAAGTGATCGCATAAACATGTTTATTGTCTTTCATAGGACGGTTATTGTACCAGAATCCAACCACAGAACGATTGATTGGAAATGGATATCTCCGATCCATCAGGTACTTTAATTTTCAGTATCTTCCGGAATTAATATTCGACCCCATGTAAATCCTTCAGGATTGATAACGCCCTTTTAACTTCTGTTTTTTTCTGGCTCGAATTCCAATCCAGCCCAGCACCTACTGCATCAGCTAATTCTTCGATCAATGGCAGACTTAATTCACCGAGGTAAGCCAGCAAAGTTCGGCGCAGAAGAAGGTCATCCAGGTGCAGGATCTTTTCATTTTTTACCAAGTACAATATCTCCCGGCGGGAGAAATTTGGCCAGGTTTTAATAGGAACATCCTTTTCCAGTTTCATAAAAGCTGCCACCCGACTGGCGTGGGTGCCATAACGTCTAAATAATACCTCAACCTGCTTGCGCTTGATGCCGGTTGATTTTTCAAAATCGTCCAGCCATTTTTTGATCTCGTCCATGCCGTGTGGATAATCGCGTCCTCCACCGATCGGCAAACTGGCTGTTCCCTGTTTACGGGATAATCCCAGATAAGCCAGGGCTTTGTCCGTTACTTGCTCAGAGAAAATCCGGTAGCTGGTCCATTTACCTCCCACCAGGGAATAAACCGGGAGATCAGCCAGCCTGTCTTCCTGGATATGATGATCACGTGTGATCTGACCAGCATTCCTGGCTTGGGTCTGAGCCAACGGGCGTACACCTGAAAAGCGGAATATGATCTGGGAAGGGTCCACCTTGATATCCGGAAATACACGCTCAAGCATCCCCAGAAAGTAATTGATCTCAGCCTGTGTACAGCGCACATTATCCGGGTCATCAATAGGAAGATCGGAAGTGCCAATCAGAACTTTGTCCAACAAGGGGAAGATCAGTACGATACGACCATCTTTATTTTCAAAAAAGATCTCATGTTCTCCAATAGCCTGGTGCAATTCGGGGTGATCCAACACCAAGTGCGAACCTTTGGTGCCGCCAATATATCTGGTGGAAAGTCCCAAACACTGGTTGGCAAGATCGATCCACGGACCAGTTGCATTGACTATGAGTCTTGGTGATACTTCATAAACTACGCCATGTATTTCGTCTTTCAATTTTACAATCTTTCCCTCGACCCCCTGCAAAGAAACATAATTCAGCGCTTTTGCATGCTCTCCTTCAGCCTCACCCTCCAGCAGCAGTTCGAGTGCAAAACGTTCTGGTGAGAGAATCGAACCATCATAATAAGTAGCCATGTAACGGATACCGGGATTGATCCCCGGGAATTCAGATATTGCCTTTTTCTTCCCTATAAATCGGTGGGGTGGAACAGTTTTTTGGGCACGCGTGAAAGCATCATAGAAAATCAAGCCTATCTTTATGACCAAAGCTCCACGCTCTGAAGGTTTTTCCAGCCAACCCAAGAATTTTAGGGGAGCGTTCAATAAGCCAGAAAAAACTTTAAAAATAGGGATGGCTGTCAACAAAGGGCGTACCATGTGCGGGGCGTTTTCAATCATGCGATTACGTTCCTGCACTGCCTCGCGGACCAGCCGGAATTCACCATTTTCCAGGTATCGAATGCCACCATGTGCCATATGCGAGGAGGCTGCTGATGCACCCGAGCAAAAATCCGCTCTATCCACCAGCATCACATTCACACCATTGAGAGCCAGATCTCGGAATGTACCAATGCCGTTGATCCCACCGCCAACTATCAGAACATCTGGAGATTGTGTTTTAAGAGAAACAAGTATTTCATTTCTATTCATGCAGTTACCTCTTGATAATAATTTACCCTGATTTTAATTCTAATCTGTACTATTCTTTTCACAGCATTCATTCTTTAATACATTTGTTTTTGGTAACTTCTCAGCAATGCAAATTCGTATCGAGACAATTCGAAAGCGGATGTCATCATCCCAAAGGACGCTGGGAGGTGTGAACTGAGTGACACTTGCACTTGCATGCAAGTGTAGGTGAGGATCCCCTGACAGTGCAGGAGACCCTTCGGTCGATAAACATGACCTCAGGGTGACAAGCTTGAGTAGTTACTTTTTTTGTTTCTAAGAGCAATAACGCACTTAATTTGTCATTCCGAAACCTTCTTAACACAGGTTCATCGTGCAGGATGAAGCTAATCCTTGCCTGATAATGAATGGAGAACATCTTGCATTCCGGATATTCTATGCTCACTTAATCAATTTAAATGGGTAAATCCTATTCGGATATCTTAAGGATCATGACTCTAAGAAAGCTTATTCAACCCAATCAAATGTACGCCTGACTGCTTTTTTCCAACCCGCAAAAAGCTTGTTCCTTCGTTCTGGCTCCATATCCGGCACCCACTGTTTACCCACCCCCCAATTCTGGCGTAATTCATCAAAATTCTGCCAGAAACCTACAGCCAATCCGGCTGCATATGCTGCACCCAGTGCTGTTGTCTCAGCCACCTTGGGACGGATGACGGGTACATCGAGAATATCTGCCTGGAACTGCATGAGTAGCTCGTTCGATACCATACCGCCATCCACTTTGAGGCGGGTGAGCTTCACACCGGAATCTTTATTCATGGCATCCAGCACCTCTCGCGTTTGGTAGGCACTGGCTTCCAGCACTGCCCGGGCTATGTGGTTGCGTGTGATATATCTCGTTAATCCAAGAATGGCACCACGGGCTTCACTGCGCCAATAAGGTGCAAACAAGCCTGAAAAAGCTGGCACGAAATAAATACCCCCGCTGTCTTCCACACCTCGAGCTAGTTTTTCGATGTCGGATGATTTCTCGATCATCTTCATATTGTCCCGCATCCACTGTACGAGCGCGCCAGTTATCGCAACAGATCCTTCCAAAGCATAAACAGCCGCTTGATCCCCGATCTTGTAACCCAGGGTGGTC
>JBDRQK010000295.1:0-5989 GCA_043826315.1 Chloroflexota bacterium | reverse complement strand
CAGCGTTGCGGATTGCTGCCCGGTTCGGCGCAAGAGCCCCGGCAAGTACCGCAGATCTCATTGCGTGTGATCTCAATCTCTTTTTCAACACCAAATATGGCTTCTTCAAAGGTCAGTGTGACCTGGTGTTGAAGATCGCGTCCACGCTTCGGACGCCGGGAGCGTGACCCGCCTCCCCCAAAGCCAAAGCTGCTGAAAAGTTCTTCAAATATATCCCCAAAATCCATCGTGGCAAAATCAGGCATACCGCCCATATCGCCCAATCCAGCCCGACCATATTGATCATAACGGGCACGCTTCTGGTCGTCAGAGAGAACACCATAGGCTTCATTGATCTCTTTGAACTTTTCTTCGGCATTCTCTTCCTTGCTTACATCCGGATGATACTGGCGCGCCAGTTTGCGAAATGCCGCCTTGATCTCTTCTGCCGAGGCTGTGCGTGGCAAGCCCAGGATCTCATAATAATCACGTTGGGTCATGGTATTTTTTTAAGTTTAAGCGTCCTTTACTTCGCCATCTATCACATCTTCTTCATCCGGTTCAGCAGGTTTTTCGGAAGCACTGTCGGCTTCACCTTCAGCAGGCTGATCAGGTTGCTGTGCATAAACGCTGGCACCAACCTTTTGGATGATCTGCTCAAGCTTTTCATATCCCTTGCGGATCACTTCCACATCTTCGCTGTCGGCATTCTGGCGCACTTCAGCGATGCCTGCCTCAACTTCAGCTTTAAGCTCAGCTGTCACTTTTTCGCCGAATTCTGTCATGGTTTTCCCGGCCGCGTAGATGCTGTTATCGGCATGATTGCGTGCTTCGATCAGCTCTTTGCGTTGATTGTCTTCAGCCGCGTGTATTTCAGCTTCCTGGCGCATTTTTTCAACTTCTTCTTTTGAAAGCCCGGAGGAAGCGGTAATGGTAATATTTTGACTGCGTCCGGTGGCTTTATCCGAGGCATTCACCTTCAAGATGCCATTGGCATCAATATCAAAGGTGACTTCAACCTGGGGAACTCCGCGCGGCGCTGGAGGAATGCCGTCCAGAATAAACTTCCCCAGCGATTTGTTGTCCACCGCCATTGGGCGTTCGCCCTGCAACACATGGATCTCAACCTGGGTCTGGTTGTCGCTGGCAGTGGAGAAAACCTGGCTCTTGCGGGTTGGAATGGTGGTGTTGCGGTCGATCAGAGGTGTAGCGACACTTCCCAGGGTCTCAATGGAAAGGGTCAGCGGGGTGACATCCAACAACAGGATATCTTTTACCTCACCGCTCAACACACCTGCCTGGATGGCTGCACCGATCGCCACTACTTCATCAGGGTTAACACCTTTATGAGGTTCTTTGCCAAACATGCGGCGTACAGCTTCCTGGACAGCCGGCATACGCGTCATGCCACCGACCATCACAACCTCGTTCACTTCCGCCGGGTTCAAATTCGCATCCTTCAAAGCTTGCCTGACCGGGGTAAGGGTACGTTCCACCAGGTCACTGGTCAATTGCTCCAGTTTGGCACGTGTGATCGTCATGACCAGGTGCTTGGGACCGGAGGCATCTGCGGTAATATAGGGCAAGTTGATCTCGGTTTGCAACATGGTCGAAAGTTCGATCTTGGTTTTTTCAGCCGCCTCTTTAAGGCGTTGCAATGACTGGGTATCCTGCCTCAGATCAACGTTGTTATCTTTCTTGAATTCATTTGCCAGATAATCCATGATACGCTGGTCAAAATCATCGCCACCCAGGTAAGTATCACCACTGGTGGATCGAACCTGGAAAACACCTTCACCAACATCCAGGATGGAAATATCAAAGGTTCCACCTCCCAGGTCATAAACTGCAATGATCTCATTCTTTTTCTTGTCCAACCCATAAGCCAGGGAGGATGCAGTCGGTTCATTGATGATGCGCAATACTTCCAATCCGGCGATCTTGCCAGCATCTTTGGTGGCATTGCGCTGGGCATCATTGAAATAAGCCGGTACTGTTATGACCGCCTGGTTGACAGGCTCCCCCAGGTAAGCTTCCGCATCTGCCTTGATCTTTGACAGGATCATCGCTGAAACCTCGGGTGGAGAAAACTCGCGTTCCCCCATCAAGACACGCACATCTCCGTTTTCAGCCGAGCTGACCTTATAGGAGATACGCGGCAGGGTGCGTTGCACCTGTTCATCCTCATATTTGCGCCCCATAAAACGTTTGATCGAAAAAACCGTATTTTGTGCATTAATAATACCCTGGTTGCGTGCTACACGCCCAACCAGACGTTCGTTATTTTTGTTGAAAGCCACAACTGAAGGAACCAGGCGTTCCCCCTCTGCTGATGGGATCACCACCGGTTCGCTGCCAACCATGACTGCTCCAACAGAATTGGTAGTACCCAGGTCGATCCCAATAATTTTTGCCATGTTGTCTCCTTGATCTATTCGTAATTTATTAGAATGTGAAGTGTCGGGTGGTTCTGTGAGCCTACCACATTCAACAATCCGATTTTCTTCGTATTAATAAATAATCATTGATGACGGTTGTCACCAGGTTTCACGGTTCTTTTCATGGCATACCCGGTCTACCCGAATACGCTCATGTCACTCCAGGGGAGTGCAGTGGGTCGTGAAAGCTATTGGATCCTATTTATTCGGAAACCCGAACCATAGCTGGTCGCAGGACTTTGTCGCCCAGCATGTAACCATTCTGCATTACGGCAACGACATAACCACTTGGAAGTTCATCGCAATGTTCCTGGGAAATAGCTTCATGAAAATTAGGATCGAACATTTGCCCTTCAGCTTCAATTCGCTTGATTCCCTCCGAGTCCAGGATGGATTGTAATTTACGTTGGATAAGATCAATACCTTCAGCCCAGGGCAAGTCTGCAGGCCGTGCTTGCAAGGCTCTTTCCAGGTCATCCAAGATCGGCAGATAACGTTTGATGATATTAGCGGTCGCATTTTGATAAACCATCGAATTTTCACGCTCGATGCGCTTGCGATAATTATCAAATTCAGCCCGGGCACGCTGCCAGCCATCTTTCATATCGGCAGCCAGCGTTTGAGCTTCTTCCAATTGTTGTTTCAAAACATCCACCTCATCCAGTGCTGCAGACTGATTCTCGTCTTTGTCCGCATCCTGCACACTGTTTTCCTGCGGGTTGATTTTTTCATCCTGCTTGTTTTTCTTTCCTTTTCTATCACTCATATTATTTCATCTCCAAGCATGGTTTCCGACACCAGTCCACTGAGCAAATCTGCCATAAAACGGACTGTTGGGATATTTCTCGAATAAGACATACGCATGGGTCCAAAAACTCCCAGCGCACCCGTTGCAATACCCGGTATGCCATAGCGCGCCAGTACTACTGAGCATTCTTTCAGGTCCTCAAATTCACCTTCGCCACCGATAACCACCTGCACAATACCCACATCCCCACTGCCCATCGTTCGTGCCAGCAAATTCTGCAACAGGGACCGTTCCTCGAACATGCGCAGGGTGCGGTGTGCATCGGTTGGTTCAACAAATTCCGGTTCGGAAAGTACATTGGCCAGTCCATCCAGATACATCGCCCCGGAAACACTTTGGTCGCCACGGTTCATATCATCCAGAAGGAGGGTCAGGATATCCTGTTCTAGATTATTCAATTGATAAGATAAATGATCGATCTCATCAGCTGAATGTCCGATACAGATCTGGTTCAACCGGTTGGCTGCCGAACTTAATTGCTCCTGCGTGGCTGGTTCTGCCAGGGTCAGGATCTGTTGCAGTACCTCGCCTCCGACCAATACCAAAACCATTAATACCTGCCGTCCCTGTGTGGAGATCAACTCCAGGTGTTTGTAACTGGCGCGTTCGGCATGGGGTGCAGTGATCAATGAAGCCGCGCGCGAGTGGTTGGCCAGGATGGATACTGCCAGGTGCATCCACTGTTCCACATCCTGGCGCGCCTGGTAAAACTGGTGGGTGATGGTGTGGCGGGTTGGCTCCGGCAAGTCAGCCTGGTAAACAAAGTGGGTCACAAAATAACGGTATCCGTCTTCAGTGGGAATCCGGCCTGCAGACGCATGCGGCTGGCGCAAATAACCAGCCTCACTGAGCACCATCATCTCATTGCGCACCGTGGCTGAACTGATATCCAATTTAAAGCGTTCCAGAATGCGCTGCGAACCGACCGGTTGGGCGGTTTCTATATAATCGCGCACCACCAGGGTTAATATATATTTTTGGCGGTCGGTAAGCTCGTTCATGGCTCCTCAACGATTAGCACTCTCTGCGTGAGAGTGCTAATTAGTTCAGATATGATGATACCATGCCTGAAAAAGACCGTCAATAAAAGTTATGTTAGAAATTTTTTATTCCGTAACCCCCTCAATTGGTCTTTCCGTCAAGTCAATGTTGGGTTTCACCTTTTCCTGGGAAAAGAAGCCAGGACCTCCAGCGGGTACTTTGCGCTGTGTGGCTGGTTGATCTTGGCGACCTGGGAAATGCTCTACTCAACCCGATGCCTGGTTGATCGTGCTTTCAAAGGGTTGAGATCCGGGTCAACCTCAACGCCAGAACAGGAACTGATCATAACCCAGCCCGGCCAGTTGCATGGGGATCCCCAACAGGTATGCCAGGGATCCGATGCCACCCCAGAACAGGTCGTTCACAACAGGTACATACCACAATATGATAAAAACAATGAACACCATGTAGCCTCGCATCTTGTCCATCTGCAGCCGAGCGGTTTCGCTCAGAAAAGGCTCAATAACACCATACCCGTCAAAAGGTGGCAGTGGGATCAGGTTCAAGACAACTGCCATGACCTGAAGCAATGCCAGGAATGCCAAACCCGGCCAAATACCCGTTGATATGCTGGGCGCAAAACTCAGCACCAGCGCCAGAAGGATGGCCAGCACCAGGTTGGATAGCGGACCTGCCAATGAAACCGCACTGACCCAATTCCGGGTTCGCAGACGCCATTTTTCGATATAGACCGCACCTCCCGGAAGACCAATGCCTCCCATCATCAGAAAGATCAGCGGCACGAGTATGGAATAGACCGGATGGGTGTATTTGAGCGGGTTAAAGGTCAGGTAGCCCTTGTCACGCACGGTATGGTCACCTCCAAGGTATGCCACCAGGGCGTGCGAAAATTCATGCAGGCACAGTGAGAAGATCCAACCAATGATCACCACTAAAAAGGTCATTTTATAATCCGCCTTCGATCTCAAAACCATGCGGGTGTGTTGAATGCCACTCCCAGGCGCTGGTGATGATATCCTGCAAGGCAGGAAATTCAGGCTTCCAACCCAGCTCGCGCTGGATCTTGCCGGACGAAGCCACCAGGCGGGGAGCATCCCCGGGTCTTCGCTCCGATTCAATGACCGGGATGGCATGCCCGGTGACCTGCCGTGCGGTCTCGATAACTTCACGCACCGAATAGCCATTGCCGTTGCCCAGGTTATACACCAGGCGGTCCTGCTTACCCAGCGCCTGCAGGGCTAGCATATGGGCTGAAACCAGGTCGGCAATATGGATGTAATCACGTATATTGGTGCCATCCGGTGTGGGGTAATCTGTGCCATAGATGGAGACATGCGGATTTTGACCAAGCGCAACGCGCAGCACCAGTGGAATGAGGTGCGTTTCGGGATGATGTGCTTCGCCCTTGCCCGGCACCGCCCCGGCTGCATTAAAATAACGCAGGGCAGCATAATGCATGCCGTGGATCCTGCGATACCATTCCAGCATCTGCTCCATCACCAGCTTGGTAAAGCCATAGGTATTGGCTGGTTCCAGGGGAGAATTCTCATCCAGGGGTTCATCGCTGGAGGCATAAACTGCTGCGGTGGAGGAAAGCACAAAGCGCTTGACACCCGCCCGTAGGGAAGCTTCGATCAGGTGGGCGGTATTGACCAGGTTATTGTGGATGAACTTGCCGGGTTTCTTCATACTTTCACCGGCTTCAATGAAAGCTGCAAAGTGCATAACAGCCTCGTACGGCTCACTGTCCAACTCTACGGTC
>JBDRQK010000294.1:0-9846 GCA_043826315.1 Chloroflexota bacterium | reverse complement strand
GATAAACATGGAATACTCCTTATAGCGGATGAAGTCCAATCGGGTATGGGTAGAACTGGAAAATGGTGGGCGATAGAGAATTTCAACGTCGAACCTGATATCATTACAACAGCAAAAGGGATCGCATCTGGCATTCCTCTGGGGGCAATGATCGCCCGAAAATCTGTCGTCACCTGGCCGAGAGGTGCACATGGTAATACATATGGAGGAAATCCAATTGCATGTTCAGCTGCACTTGCTACAATAAAATTGATAGAAGATGACTTCATGCAAAATGCTGCAGAAGTTGGTCAATATACATTGGATGCCCTATCAGAGATCTTGGTTCGCCATCGATCCATTGGTGAGGTTAGAGGTATTGGTCTGATGATCGGTATCGAATTTGTGAAAGATCGAAATAGCAAAGATCCTGCTGAAGAACTTCGCGACAGGATCGTTGATCTTTCTTTTGAAAGAGGCTTATTAACACTCGGATGCGGAAAAAGTGTAATTCGTATTTCCCCACCTCTGAGTATAAACAAGAGTGAGGTTGACGAAGGGCTGCAAATCCTGGAAGAAGCCATCACACTTGCAGAGAAAGAAACTGAATAATCATTCCATATCAAACTGCACTACTGATTCTAATATTAATTGATCGAACAGGATGATAGAAGTGAAGTTTTCACTTTATCATCCTGTTTTATTCTATTAGATATTTTGTTTATACCCTTCTAACAAAATATATATTTCGATAACCAACGCTAGTGATAAAATTAGACCATTATGCTCCCAGATTTTCGTGTCCGTCAACGTGATTATCTTCTTGAAATAGCACGCGCCATCACCCAGGAATTAAATCTGGATAAATTATTAGCGCGCATTCTCAAGATCTCAATTGAAATGCTCGCCGGACAAGCAGGCATAATAGCTTTTAAAGAATCTGGCGTTTGGCGCGTGGCAGTTGCCCAAGGAATTCCACCAGCCTTTTTAAGTTACCTTGAACCTCTTCTGGCAGAGGAAAAAGTTGCTGAATTAAATGTGACTGAACTCAACCGGATGTTAAAAGATTTGGCTTACACAGCCAGTATGGGGTTGCTCAACGGAGTTGGATTACCATTAATTGCACATGGACAGGTTATCGGAGTAACTTTCATTTTTCGAAGTTACCCGGATGTTTTTTCAACAAATGATAAACTTCTTCTTCAAAGTTTCGCAGATCAGGCAGCAATTGCAATTTTCAATGCCCAGTTATACACTCAAGTCAATTATGAAAAGCATCGCTTGGACGCATTATTGGATTCAGCTGCAGATGGAATTCTAATCTTAACATCATCGCGCATAATTGAAAGGTGTAATGCTGCCTTCGAGCGCATGTTTGGAATGCCGCGAGATGAGATCCAGGGAAAATTACATACCGAAATCATACGTTGGGTGAAACTGCCCGATTATCCCACGCTTGAACAAGCAGAAAAGAGCGGTTGGCCACTGACCCCTAATGCTTACTTGTATGTAGAAGGTGATTTGCAGAGACCAGAACCACCTTCAATCCCGGTCGGCATCACTTATGCACCTCTCTTGACCCAAGAAGGTGCTTTGCGCAATATTATTGTAACGGTTCGTGATATAACCAAGTTTAGGAATGCTGAGGAGATTAAGAATACATTTGTTTCCATCATCAGCCACGAACTCAAAACACCAGTTGCTTTAATCAAAGGGTATGTCAGTACATTGCGCAGGGAAGATGCCACCTGGGATCGGGCAGTTGTACGCGATAGTTTAAAGGTTATTGAAGAAGAGGCTGATCGCTTAACAACGATGATCGAGGATTTGCTTGATGCTTCCAGGTTGCAAGCAGGTGGGCTCAAACCCAATCTATCAGATATCTCTCTACCTGTGCTTTGCCAGCGACTTGCTGAACGCTTCCTCACTCAAACAGTTAACCATCAAATAATCACTGATTTCCCTGCTAATTTTCCAATCATCCTGGCTGATGAGGGACGTATACAACAAGTTATATCAAATCTGATTTCCAATTCGATCAAGTATGCAACATCGGGTGAGATACGAATACAAGGACAGGTAGATCCTGAAAGAGTGATAATCTGTATTTCCGATGAGGGATCTGGGATTGCACCTGAAGATATTCCTCATATCTTCGAAAGATTTTACCGCGCACCGAAAGCTGTAAATCTAACGAAAGGTGCAGGCTTAGGCTTATACCTTGCCAGGGCGATCATTGAAGCGCATGGAGGCAGGATATGGATTGATCCAAAACCTGATTCAGGTGCGCGTATTTGTTTTTCCTTACCACGGTAAAACTTTGAATCAGTTTTTTTACAATTCAAGTTGGGTTTTGAATCACTAGTAATCAAAGGAAAATAATTGTTTCGTGTCAAAATAAGTATTCATTAGAAATGAAGTTTTTTTCCTTAAATGATAGTTTCATATCACCACATTCAAGTAAAAAATTTTTAGAAACGAGATAATTTATGCCAAAAAATCAAATGAAATGCCCTCGCTGTCAACAGCCTACCACAGTTCAAGTCGAAAAACTATTTGATGTATCTTCAGATCCGGCAGCAAAACAACGCCTTCTTGGTGGAGTTTCCAATTATATTAATTGCCCGGCATGTGGGTATTCAGGCGGTCTTTCAACACCTATTGTTTACCATGACAATGACAAGGAACTTTTATTAACATTCTTTCCTCCTGAGTTGGGTATGCCTCTAAATGAGCAGGAAAAACTCATTGGCCCGTTAATTAACCAGGCAGTTAATAAGCTCTCTCCCGAAAAACGAAAGGCTTATTTATTTCGCCCTCAAAGCTTCCTGACATATCAAGGTTTGGTTGAATGTATTCTTGGTGCAGATGGAATAACACCGGAGATGATCAAAGCACAGCAAGGCAAAGCAAATCTTATCGAAAAACTTCTATCAACTCCCAGTGAAGATGTCAGAAAATCCATCATTAAGCAGGAAGCAGCTTTGGTGGATGAGGAATTTTTTGCATTATTCTCGCGCCTTATGGAATCCGCTCTTGCCAGCGGACAGGAGGAAATATCCCGGCAAATGAGCTCGATTCAGCAATTATTATTGAATGAAACTGAATTTGGAAATAAATTGAAATTTCAAGCTACCGAAATTCAGGAAGCAGTAAATACTTTAAAGGCAGTTGGAAATAAATTAACACGGGAAAAATTGATTGAGATTCTACTTGAAGCTCCCAATGATACCCGACTTGAAGCCTTGGTTTCATATACTCGCCAAGGATTGGATTATCAATTTTTCCAATTAATTACTGAACGAATTGAAAAAGGAGATTCACAAGAGAAGCAAAAGCTCGAAGCGTTGCGAAGTAAATTGTTGGATCTCACTCGGGAAATAGACCAGCGCTTGGAAGAAGAGCAAAAAAAAGCTGTTGAACTTCTTGGAGTACTATTATCTGCGGATAATTTGCAGGAATCTATCGCTAAGCACCTACCTGAAATAAATGATGCATTTATTCAAATTCTGAATGAATCAATGAAACAGGCTAAAGAAAAACATGATAAGAAACTGGGTGAAAAATTAGAACAAATTTTTGGAATCCTTCAACAATTTAGTACCCCTCCTCCTGAATATGGCTTGCTACAGGTATTGATCGAAGCTCCTGATGATGTTTCTTTAGAGAAGCTACTGGTGGAACACGATTCCGAGATTACCCAGGAATTTTCCCAATTTTTGAGCGGCATTATTGCTCAATCAGAAAGCCAACCTGATGGTAGGTCAAGCCTTGCTGAAGATGCCGATGTCCTGGATCGTTTGCAAAGAATATATCGATCTGTCTTAAAATATTCAATGATGAAAAACCTTAAATGAAATGAGATTTCTTAGAAACAAAAAGAGGACCGGTTGATATAGTGTAAACCTTTCCTCTTTTTGTTCTTTAATATTAAAGTTGCTTTATCGGAAAATGTTGGGGTTATCCAATCTTAACCCATGCCCTCTTATTGTAACAATATAATTATGATCGGGATCTATTTCGGCTAATCTGTCACGCAAACGCCTGATTAATGCATCCAGAGCCTGATCGGATACCCCTGCAGATTGTTCTTCCCCCCAAGCCCACGAAACCAATTCCTGCCGGCTCACTACCTGTCCTGTGCGTTCATACAAGATTTGCAATAAATGGAATTGCAATGCTGATAGAGACGGATTAACTTGTTGGTTTAAAACCCATACACGCCTGGAACGGACATCAAGTCTCAAACTTAAAGCCTGTTCCTGATCTCCCGAAAGTGGCATGGTTGCGTCGGATGTAATAAAGACAAATTGTTGAATTAAGGACACTTGAATCGCATCCCCATCCTGTAACGTAATCGGATTTATTATGAGATTACCGTTGCAGTGTGTGCCATTCTTACTCCCTAAATCTTCCAAGATGATACCCCCAGAAGAAGGAGTAAAACGAACATGGAAACGTGAAACCTGTCGGTCATCAATGATAATATCGCAATTAGCATCACGGCCTACCACAATGGAACTCGATAATGACCAGCGACGTCCATCTAATGGACCTTTTTTTGCAACCAAGAGCGGATATTCCTGGGAAGTTTCCATATTTCCTCCTCCTGATTAAATAATACCATCATTTTCTTTGCCTTGGTTATAGATAATGTTTTTTTCTCAAGGAATTGAAAAATGTGATTGGATAAAATAAACAATTAATCTCCACATACCAACAAATTGAAAATTATGGTTACATATAGAGAATATAGAAACTGTTGCAATTTGTCAAGCCCAATAATGTCAAATATTTATTACTCATACATAGAAAAATTTTTTCATCAAAATGGGAAATATTTGGATACCGGGGTTACTTATGATTTGGAATCATTGAATAAAATAATTATTCATGGTCAAAATCCAATAAAGACGTTTATAATATTATTGAGATTAAGGACAAAACAAGCTCGGGCTAAACATAGCCTACGCCGATCAATGAGCTTAATGTTAATATACATCTCAAAAAATACTTACTCAAAGGATTGGAGCAGATATGCCTCTCGGGCTTAAAATAGCAGAGGTACTGCGAAATCGATATAAAATCCGTGAGCGAATTGGCCAGGGAGGTATGGGTAATATCTACCTGGCTGATGATTTGCGTCTGGAAGGACGTCAATGTGCGCTTAAGGAAGTTGAATATGATCGCAATACTCCAACAAACTTGCTGAATGAGGCTCGAGATCAATTTTTACGCGAAGCCACGGTTTTAGCGCGCCTGGATCATCCAAATCTTCCTAAAGTATCTGACTTCTTTTCCATCAACCAGAGAGATTACCTGGTTATGGATTTTATTCCAGGAAAAGATTTACGCACAATACTGCAGGAATCGCATCAACAAAATTCTTTTCTCCCTGAGAATGAAGTTTTAGATTGGGCAAACCAATTAATGGATGCGCTGATCTATTTACACAAACAAGAACCTCCCCTAATCCACAGAGATATCAAGCCAAGTAATTTAAAAATTACACCTGATGGAGTATTAAAATTGGTTGATTTTGGCTTGGTGAAAATACTGGCTCCAGATGAATTAACAGTAACCATAATACAAGGCCGCGGAACTGCTTTATATACTCCACTTGAACAATATGGTGATGATGGGAGACATACCGATGCCCGCAGTGATATTTATTCATTTGGAGCAACTCTTTACCATTTAATTACCAATACACCTCCTGCCGAGGCTCGTCAACAATTTCTCAATCCTGACAGCCTTATCCATCCTAGAAAGATCAATTCGAATATAAGTGTAAAAACTGAAAGATCTGTCCTCTGGGCAATGGCTTTACATCCTGATGAACGCCCAGCTTCAATTGAAGAATTGAAAGAAACCCTATTTTCTGGTCGGGAAATTCCTGTAAGAATACAAGGTCAAACCAAAAAAACTCATGAGTCGATCCAGAGTATTCTGGCCAAAAAACCGGACAACTCCCTGGCATGGATTTCCGGAGTTTTATTCCTTGTCAGCTTGATCGCCTCTTTGCTTCATTGACCATAATGTCCAAAAATAGGCGCACAACCAACCAAGTCCCGCCATAATAAAAACTAATTCAACAACTGCTATAAGGCCTGAGGATTGTATCCAAATTCGTCCACTTGGTATTCCAATCACCAGATAGTTATAAGCTCCCAGGCCACTCAATAAGATACATAATACCCAGCGAGTACCCCAACGAATCGAATAATAGCGTGCTCCCAGATAAAAAGCCAACCAACTCATCCCACTAATTATCAAAACCATCAAGAACCAACCTGCAAGCCCCGGATAACCTGATTCCAATGATGTGAGCTTTACAGGTTGAGGAGTGGGGGTATCAACTGGAACAATTGTCGCTTCTTGAGAAGCTTGTGTAGGAGCTACAACTGTCACACTAATTCCATCCGAGGTAATATCCAATTGCAAAACCACTGATGTTACCAGGGGTTCAACCATTGCTCGAATTTCTACTAATCCTGGTTGATTTATGCTAAATGCAGTTCTCGCAATTCCTTGGGAGGTGATAGTATCTACAATTTGCAGGATTTTTCCCTCAAGGTTTGAGGTTAACGTAAAGCGAACACCTGTACCATCAGGTACCTGCCGGTTATTGTGATCAAGTATGATACCCGTCTTAACAGGAATTGTTTCTCCAACTTTAAAAAATGGGGTTGCAGTTGCGTCAAATGTTGCTTCTGGAGTAATTTCCGGATCAATAGGCAAATCCAAGGATAGATCAATAACCTGATCAGGATTAGGGGCTGTTGCAGACAAAAGATCATATCCAATCCCAGAAACGGATACTGGCAAAGACCCAACAGGATTTAATTCCTGAAATAATATGCGTGCAGCTACTTCAACAAAAGGTAATGATTTACTGTACAACCCATAATAAGCAGTTAATTTTGAAATATCTGTAGCGTCCAAGAAATATGGGGCATTAAATGCGAACAAGATAACTTTTTTATTGCGTAATAAATCCTGTCGCTCAAAAAAGAAACTTCGTAATGTGTCCAATGATGACTGATCTGGGGTCGAATCCAATAAACTAATGATTACCCAGTCAGCAATATTTAATTCGGATTCCAAGGCTGGGTTACCTTCTCCACCTTGAAGAATTAATTTAAGGTCGTCAAACGAGTAAGGTAATAAAACACTTCGCTTAACCAAACCGCCTGCTTGTGGACCATAAAGACGATAAATAGCATCTGGCAAGGATTCTTTACTAAAGGCAGGATTCTCAGGACATATTTCACATTGGCTTTCAATACGTGTATCTGTCAGGAATAATATCCGGTCATTTACACCGGGTGGCGTAGGAACAAGAGAATCCAATTCAATAGCGTCCGGGCTGATCAAGGTAGCTGATTGACGGGCTACCTCAAAAGTTACAGATTGTGAAATTCCAATATTGCTTGGATCAAATAATGGAAGAACTTTGCTAAATGTAAAATCCTCATAAATCCTGTATTTCATGGTCAGGATACGCTTTGCTGATTCATCCACACGTTGCGCAAAAGCAGCGTCTTCGTTGTATTTTTGCGTGAAGAATTCAAGTGATTGCACAATAGATGCATAATTATCAACAGCATCACTGGAAATAATATTTCCGACATATAACAAGTCATTCCCAGCCAAAAAAGCATCACGCATCACAATACGTGCAGAAAACGACTGGTTGGCAGGGTCATAAAATCGGCGGACTGCTTCACTACCCAGGTCGTCGCTCACTAATAAACCTCCATTTTCATGCCAGGTGGAAAATTGAGTGAGTGCTAGTATTTGAGAAAGCGCTTGGGGATCAAAGCTAACTGGTCGGGTCGTTGCTCTAATATTTCCCTGGAAACCCTGATACCGAATATGGGATACTAATAAACCATCAGTTGTGTTATTCGCTCCCGGGTTATCTTCTGTAACTTCAAAAAATGGTGCTAACTCAATTTGCTTTAATTGCTCTAATGATTTTCGAACTGTGGAAACTTCTTCACTTGCAGATCTGTCAGTACTTCCTTTTCCGGGAAAGTGTTTGGCTATGATTGCCAAACGTCCATTGCTGCCTTCATGCATCCCGGAAATATACTCCTGACCCATCTTTGCAACCCAATATGGATCTCCGCCAAAAGATCTGGCGCCTAACCCTCCGCCTCCAGAGATTCCAGATGTTACCAGGACATCCAAAGAAGGTCCAAGGAATAAATTAAATCCTATCTGTGAAAGTTCTTGCCCTGAAACTTCGCCAACCTGCCTGGAAAGATCAGGTTGCCAGGTTGCACCTATTGCCATTAGATCTGGTAGTGGAGTTAAACCATTTAATATTTGATCATTGGGATATCCATCCCCCTCTTGAGATATCCCAACAAATAATGGCACATAATTTCCTTCCGATCTTGAATTGGTATTGAGATCAATAAAATTTCCCTGCGATTTTTGCCAAACCAAGGACTGTAGTTCGGAGATCAGGTTATGAGCATTTGAAATCGTATCTGGAGCAGGTGTAAAGTTATCGTTTGCATTCTGTAGAACCACTCCACCAACATTGTAATTAACAATTAGATCAAAAATTTGGGTCGTTTCATCCGCTGAAGATCCAGTAAATTGCACCAGAAATAATTGACCCACTTTCTCCTCGGGAGTCATTTTCTCCAGCATAAGTTGCGCACGCATGGCTGGTATTTCCGCCTGATTATCATTGGATGCAATACCATGTAATATTGGGAAGAAGGCTGAAATTAGAATATTAACCAGTAGTAAGATTGTTAGTATTCGTTTTGAGTTCATATTATTTCTTCATATTTCTGACAAATTTGTTCATGTATTTCTGATTGAATATTTCCACCAGATATTATTACAATCGCAGGAGATTTGATTTTTCCTGTTAACACAGCGGCTAAAGCGGTAGCAGACGATCCTTCGATGATCTCGTGGTATCTGTGCCAGGCATAAGCAATCCCTTGGGCAATTTCTATTTCTGTAACAGTGATGATGTCGTCAACCAAGTTCATTAACATGGGGAAAGTTATCGATCCAGCTTGCATTGGGCCGGAAAGCCCATCGGCCAATGTTGGCAGATCAGGCACATTGGATTGACTGCCTTTGTGATAAAGCGAATAGGTAAACGCAGAAGCTTCGGATTGGACTCCGACCAAACGATGATGCATTTTGAAATGACGAATAACTGCACCAATACCTGAGATTAACCCTCCTCCGCCAACGGGTATGATCCAAGTATATTTTTGTTCATCAGTCAATTCCTGGATTAGTTCCAATCCGATCGTTCCCTGACCAGCAATGATCTGCCCATCATTATAAGGGGAGATATAGGTCGCATTATTTTGGCTGGCGTAATCCAAAGCTGCCTGCTCAACAAGGCCATAGCCTCCTTTTACAAGGCAAACTTCTGCCCCCAGTTTACGCATGGCATCCACCTTGCTTGATACGGCTTGATCCGATACGAATATCAATACCGGTGCGTCAATAATTCTTCCACTTAATGCAAGTCCCTGGCCATGATTACCTGCCGAAGCGGTTACCAATCCCTGCTTTTGTTCCCAGTTTTCAAGGCTTAATACTTTATTGAGAGCCCCTCGAATTTTAAAAGATCCAGTGATTTGTTTATTTTCCCACTTTAAAAAGATATTTAATTCTTTATCATAAGTGACTGGCGTCCGAACTGTCTGGTCTTTTATTCGTTCCGAGGCCATAAAAACCCATTCAATTGGAATCATTTGTTCTGTTCCAAAATTCTCCGGAGCAACCCAGGGTCATCCGTAAATATTCCATCCACTTTCAAATCAAGCATGTGTCTTAGGTTTTCTTCACCGTTAACAGTCCAGACATTAATACGCTTTT
>JBDRQK010000293.1:0-2329 GCA_043826315.1 Chloroflexota bacterium | reverse complement strand
CAACTTCAATAACTGGTATATCCAATGTGAACTTCTCTTTCATAGCCGGATCAGAATCAATATCAATTATCGCCAGTTTGTGAGGGATCTTGCTTTGAAGTCCATTCAGGTAAGAAATAGCCTGTTCACATAAATGGCAATTATCTTTCACGTAAATAGTGACATTAATCATTGATTAATCCTAAAGTCCAAAATCGATGCCAATACCATTCGGAGCAAGTAAAGCAAAATTACCAGTTATCAACAATATTCCTATCACAACCAGTAAAATTCCCATAATGATCTCAACAAAATGCATCACTCGTCCATATTTTCTAAGAATCGTTGTCACCCATCCTATACCCAGGGCAGCTAAAAGAAACGGGATAGCCAATCCAGCTGAATATGCCAGACCTAGCATGGTTCCTACCCATAAATTTCCACCGTTTGCAGATAAAGTTAATATCGTTCCCAATACAGGACCAACACAAGGCGACCAACCCGCTGAAAAAAAGACACCCATCAATACTGATGAGAGATAACCCAGGTTTTGGTTTACAGATGAATGAACACGAACGTCATATTGCAGGAATGGTATCCGAATAATACCTATCATGTGCAGACCAAAGATGACTACGATCAATCCACCGATTTTTGCAATCCAATTTCGAATATCATAAAGTAATCCCCCCAGGGCTGATGCAACAATATTGAATAAGAGAAAAACCAGAGTAAAGCCAACAACAAAAGCTACTCCGTGCGAAAAAGTGATCCATCTATTCTTGGCATGATTTGCACCACTGGCAGCTCTACCACCTAGATATCCAATATAAGCCGGGACAAGGGAAAGCACACATGGTGACAGGAAGGAAGCCAAACCTGCCAGAAATGCAATTCCAGCACTAACATTAAAAATATCCATCAAACAACCTCGTTTAGAATTGGATTATTGAGCAAAATAATTAGTAAAGCCGCTCTTCAACGATCACACGTGTACTCCCTTTTTGCCAATCCGTCCATTGTATATCACTTTCATCCAATGAAACAAATGGATTAGTCCAACGGAAAATCCATTTGGCATCTTCGGGACGGCAATTTACACAACCATGAGAACGCTTTTCGCCGAATTGATTGTGCCAGTATGTTGAATGAATGGCTACACCTGTGCCCACAAAAAATGTTGACCACGACACACCTGGTGTATCATACCCGGCATCAACGGTTCCGGCAGCCATATGTATGCTTATCGACTTACGCCAGGTAACAAAATCACCCGTTGGTGTGGCAAAATCTCCACCACCCGTTGAGACTCTGCAGAAATACACTTCCTTTTCCCCTTCGAAACAAGATAATGTTTGATAAGTCAAATTAATCTTGATGGTTTTCTCAGCTGGATCCAGATCAGGGCTGATTGGCGTTATATCTTCATCTGTGAGAGGGCGAAATGCCTGCCCTTCAGCCCAGAAAACGTCTCCATAACCATATCCATGTTTTTCATTCTCATAAAGATGATAAACGATATTTCCGGAATTTCCAATTTTTATCTGATCTATCCACATTACCTGGCTGTAATATAGCCGGGTGGGGAGCCCTCTCTCGATCAGGGCTTTTAATCCTGGTGACCTGGCAGGAGGATTATCAAGGTAAATATCCACATATGGCACTGTCACTTCAGCCCAAAAACCTTCTTCTCCATCAGGAAGATATTGCATCGGCTGATTGGTTAGGTTACGGACTGGTTGCAATGTCGGAGAATAAACATACCCATCTGGAGTTTCCACCCAACGTTGAATATAGTGATTTAGGTCAGAGTTTACCGCACTTACCTCTCTCAGCCATGGGAATACAGTATCTTCATAAACTTCATTAACGATAGGACTATTGACATCCGGTTTTGCTCGTACAATTGCAATCCCACCAGTACAATTTCTTCCAAGCAAATCTCCTTCTGGGAATTCAATCTGCGGCAAACGTTGTTTAATTGGCTTCGCTGCTACAGCACCCAGACCCAAACCAGAAAGCATGAGAAAATCCCGTCGGGATAAAAATTTTTTGTTGAGTATCTTGTTTTTCATATGAAAATTTTGTTTTTATCTGAAAATGATGATGCGATGATAATTCCAAATGAATTCACAACATTCATCAATATGGTGTGACTGTGTTTTTTCTTTTATGATTTTTTCCAATTATAACAAATAGATACTCCCTTCAATCCAAAATAATTGAGTCTAATGAAACCCTAATAATCTCGCTTCCAATCAAAAAGGAAGTGACATCAAACCTATATCACTTCCTTTTTGATTAAATCTTAATAATTTTTTTTTTACTTCTCTTATTCTAGTTATTAAAA
>JBDRQK010000292.1:0-5786 GCA_043826315.1 Chloroflexota bacterium | reverse complement strand
GGCAGCTCCCACCTGGGCGGCTTCCTGCCCGATGCCGGAGATGTGAAATGCGATCTTCCCTTGGCGGTGCAGAACCCAGGCTCGTTCATCTGTACGCCGGGCCAGCAGCATCGTCCAATACATATTGAGAAGAATTTCGTTGGATAATTCCATGTGCAACTCCTTATAAGATAAATTATATCGTATTTATATTATAAATTCATTTGAAAATATGAAAGAAAGGTTAAGGATCAAAAAAGAGGAGGTTCATCTAAAGATTAACTGCCCAGGATAAAAAAAAGAATAATAATCGTATGTTAGAGGTCATCCAATAAAAATGACCACTCCGTTGTTGCAGGAAAACTCATCTCTTGCCCCAACCCATCTTTTTTCCCGAACAATAATCAATAATATTCTTTCTATGTATCAGGTAGGTCGGCTACTTCTTGTTAACCTTGTTCAACATATCGATCATGGCCAGGACCACCCCAATTCCCATCAAACCATAACCAACAAACATGTTATCGCTTAAAAATAACCCTGCCAGGATGAAGGCAAACGCCAGGCCAGCCAGTGCAGTGAGGTTTTTTTCATTGCCGGTTTTTTCTTATTTACAAAGAATACCAGCAAAGCCACAAGCAGTAAAACTACGATGGATAGAAGGATATAAATTTGGGGCGTGATCATGTGAACTCCTTTTTTAGATCATCCGATTAAGAATCTCATAAAGGAAGGGTAATATTGAGCCTTATTAACCGGGCTTAGGATCCTAAAAAAAAACCTCTTAACCAGGATCAGGCAGGGATTATGCTCATCCCATATCTGGCGGAGCTCCTCAATCGGTCTGGGTGAATGGGTGAGATTAATTGTTCCACAAATATCCGCATGAAAAGCATTCAGGTTTATGCATGCAAAGCATCCCGCCACACTCCGGACAAGTCCATTTAGCTTGATCGCTAATAACGAATTCATTTACCCCGTTATTCTTAATGGAATCCAGGTTTTCGATCACACTCGTTCCATATTTGGTTCGGTAACGCTTGTCCAGGTGTTTAAGGCGTGAACATGGAAAATCATCACACTCAAAACAATATTGATAATTCCTTTCTTTAAATTTTTCACAGTTCTTGATCTTGCAAGCCAAACAAGATTTCATTTTCAGAAAATCATCCCCCCTGCACCCCGGGCAATGATTCTTTTCCCTGATAAAAGCATAACAGAGGCGACAATTGATCCCGCACGGTGCGACCAGATCCTTTTTCGCTAAATTTGTACTCATTATCTTCACCTCCAATGAGGAAAACCGACTTTCTCTTTATCCATTGTTGATTTAATCAGATTGAGTAAAGAGAATATTTAATCACGTCAATAGTTTCGTCATGGGCGATCACACAAGAACTCCTGTTATGGGTCGAAACCGAATAGAATATTCATTGAAGTTTTTCTGCATTTTTAACCGATCTTCACAGACCGCATCGAAATGGATCCCATCACGATCTTCTCAGTGAAGAATAGTACCTCTTCATCCGCTTCCTTCAGTCCAAGGACATAAAGAAGTGGTTCGTAATGTTCAGCTGAATTCACAGCCAATTGCGCTGGCTTGCCATGATCTTCATAGTGAATTATGGGTGTATGGTTATCGTGCAGGATCCAATCTTTTACCTTGGAATCATAATCCTGAGCCCAATCCAAGGCCATTTCTTCCCGGATCACCAAGCCCAGGTTGTGCACAAGGTTGCCGCTGCCAATGATGAGCATTCCTTTTTCGCGCAGGGGTTTTAACTCCTGGCCCAGGTCATAGTGATATTGGGGTGGCTGAGCCCGATCCAGGCTGAGTTGCAATACAGGGATATTCGCTCTTGGGAACATCCGCGTCAACACGGACCAGGTACCATGATCCAATCCCCATTTCTGAACTGGTTGAATAACAACAGATTTGACGAGAGAACGGATCTCATCTGCCAGTTCTGGCGAACCGGGAGCAGGGTATTGCATGGCAAAGAGTTCAGGTGGAAATCCATAAAAGTCGTGGATGGTTTTTGGTTGCAGCATGGCGGTTACTTCCGTACCGACTGTCTCCCAGTGAGCAGAAATGCATAGAATTGCCCTGGGAGTCACCAAATTACCCCCCATCCGGGTCCAAGCCTGGCTGAATTCATTATCTTCGATGGCGTTCATTGGGCTGCCATGCCCCACGAATAAAACCGGCATTCGATTATTTTTCATATATTTCCTAGTTAATGGAGCGAGTATCCGGTTCCATTAGGCTTGGAGAATTCTGAAGATTACCATGTGGTAATAGAAATATTTGAATAAAAACCCATATCCATGTAATAAAACTGGTTTTTATCAATACGGTCTTCCCGATCAACTAATGCGGATTCTTAAAATAAGTCGCCACGATATCACTGATATCCGCCGAAGTATGTGTGTTGAGTATCCTGAAGAAATCATCACCTGTAGAGATCTTATACGACATTTGAGTTGCATAATCTCTCAAAAATTCGAAAAAAGATTTATCTCCCATGCGGGTGCGTAGATTCTCCATGAATTTGGCACCGCGCAAATAGACCGCGTTTGTATACGGACGGAAGCTGCCCCCATCGTAAATGGTGATATCGATCTTTCCGGCAGGTTCGAAATCATTTACCCGGAAAAACCACCAGGTACCCATCAAGACTGGATTGATATGCTCATAAAATATTCTCTCACTATAAGTTGCCAGGGTTTCATCCAGCCAGGGTTCCAAAGCCTGGTCGTTGCCAACCTGACCAAACCACCATTGATGTGCAGTTTCATGGACCCCGATCATGATCAGGTTATTTAATAGGGTCCCATCATAGGCATCATAAAAACTGTGACTCAGGTAGAATAAACCGTCATATTCCATCCCATCCGGGAAAAAAGTTTCCACAATGCTGAGGCTCTGGTATGGATACGGACCATACACATCGCTGTAAATTTCAATAGCTTGAACAGTTGCATCCAATATTGCCTCGCCAGCTATCTGGTTAACATCTGCATAATAACTGGTTACGGTCACATCCCCCACCATTGCACTGGATGTCATATAAGCCTTGCTGGCGGAAAAAACAAAAGTGCGCGCCTGGCTCAAAGTGTAGTGCGATCCATTCTCAACAGGCTCCCCGGGTGCGCTGGCGGCAATGCTCAATGTCGAGTTGCTGGCTTTGGGTAGGATGGTGACATCAAAATCCACACAATCAAAAACCAAATGTTCACCCACATTGGCAGGATCGTGCAGCAGCCAACCAGTGCCGGTTTTATAAGGCACGACAAATGGATACCAGTCCACCACATTGATCTGCCAGTTGTTGTAACCAAAGATATGATCGCCATTCCAGGGTAATACCAGGTCATAATTAAGGTTCAGGATGATGGTTTCACCTGCAGCCAATGGATTGATCAGGGGAACATCCATGCGCCCATTCACGAGGTTGTAATCTTCAACTTCCAACCCGTCCACACTTAATCCATTCAACTGGAATGCACCAATCCAGCGATCTGGTTCAACAGCCATCACCAGGTTGGTCAATTCCACTCCTGATAAATTTGGGTAATGGATGGTTTCATCTACTGCCAGGCGATGGTTGTCGTAATCCAGGTTCACCATAAATACATAACTTGCACGGTCGCTATCACTCGCCGGCATCCTGGTGGGTGGTATGGGTGTCTGGGTTGGCGATGGCGTCTGGGTTGGCAGGGGTGTATGCGTATTGGTTGGTGTTGCAGTGGGCAAAGGTGTATTTGCAACCGGCCGGAAAGGTGTTGGTGTGGAGGTACTGTTCGGGTTTTGGGTTATGGTTTGTTGAATTGGTGTGGTAGGTGCTTGCAGGGGAGGAACACACCCACCAGCCAGAACCAGGATCAACACCATCACCAGGAAGTTTCTGTAGTTGGTAAAGATCATTCTTGAATTTCCGGGTCAATAGGCTTCATTAAAAAAATTCTGGATGATATCCGTCAGATCAGCATCCGTGTGCTGGCGCAGAACCGCGAAAAAATCCTGGGAACTTGCCCGTCGAAATGAGAATTGTGTGGCAAAGTCCTTCAAAAAGTCCAGAAAGACCTGGTCTCCGATGCGATCCCGGAGAGCCTGCATGAACAGAGCCCCGCGCATATACACAGATTCGGTGTAAAAACATTTGTAATCATAAAAACCATAAATGCTGATATCCACCGGGCAATTATTTTCTTCAGCCAGGCTGATCCGCGCCAGGTACCACCACTCGCCTTTTTGTGGGCTGAAAGATTCGTTGAATAACCTCTCGGAATAGGTGGCCAGTGCTTCATCCACCCAGGGTTGATTGGCCTGTTCCGTTCCCACCAGCCCAAACCACCAGTGGTGGGCAGTCTCATGTGCAGCGATGGTTGGCAGGAAATCTGTATTCGCTCCGCTGTAACCAAAATACAGAGGACGTTCAAGAAAATAGAGACCATCATATTCCATGCTGAAGGCAGTCTCTTCCTGAACAATGCTCATTGAAGTATGCGGGTAAGGTCCAAAATACCGGCTGAAAATTTGCAAGGCTCTCACGGTGGCATCCAGGGCAGCCTGCCCTCCCAGGGCATTGGCAGCAAAATAATAGCTCAACACAGTGATTCCATCAACCTCCTGGCTCTTGATCAGATAGTCCGGGCTGAAGGAGAGCGCAAAACTGCGCCCTTTATCGAGCAGGAAGCGTTTGCCAGCATCAGAAGATATCTCCGCCCCACTTGCGGCAACCACCGGGATCGTTTCGCCAGCAAAATTGATCATCACATCAAAACTGGCGCTGTCATAAACAAGATGCTCTCCATAAGTCGCCGGCTCGTTCAATAACCAGCCCTGACCAGGGACATATGGAACCACAAACGGGTACCAATCCACCATGTTTAACTGGCGGGTGGTGTAACCAAAAACCTGGGATCGGATTATGGTCGCTTTATCGTTGACCTCAATTTTTGGCAAAACAAGGGTATATGAAATGGAAATGGTCACGATCTCCATGGGAGTTAAAGTGTGAGATAGCTCCAGTTTTTGTCCATCCAACAGGTATTCAACGCTGACCTGGTCATCGATCCGGATCTCGTTCAAGCTAAAACAATTCGTCCAGAGGTTGGGTTCAACTGCCAGGATCAGGTTGAACATTTCCTGCCCGGACTGATTCTGATATTTAATGGTTTCATCCACGCTGGCTTGTTGCTGTTCATAATCCAGTTGTAGATGGAGAGTATATTCGGGGTTATCCATCGCTGGCTGAGGTGTGTGCGTAACCGTTGCCTGGGGTGTATTGGAGGCAGAAATGTTGGGAGTGACTTCCACCAACATTGGCGTTGAAGTTGGCGTATTTTTAGCGCAACTTCCCAGGAACAGGCAAAGCATGGATACGATACCGAAAAAATACCTTAACCGCATATTTAGCTTATTCCTTCAAGTTAGGATCTTATCTTACGACGGAGTATACCTTGTCGTGGATTGAACAGGAAAACAACGAGAAAAATGCCAGTTGCTGTCAAGACAATGGCAGAACCTGAGACGATATTAAGATAATAACTCAGGTACAGGCCGACCAGGCTGGAACTGGCTCCGATCATCGCAGAAACCAGCATCATGGGGAACAGGCGGCGGGTAAGCAGGTAGGCTGCTGCAGCAGGGGTGACCAGCATGGCTACCGCCAGTGATACGCCCACTGTTTGCAGGGAAACCACCACAGTAATAGCCAGCAGCAGCAGCATCAAATTTCGCAGGAACTCGGCCGGCAGTCGTAATGTTGCTGCCAGCACCGGGTCAAAGGAAATGACCATGA
>JBDRQK010000291.1:0-2439 GCA_043826315.1 Chloroflexota bacterium | reverse complement strand
TGTGAGCAGGAACTCATTAACATGGCAGCGATAACTGAATCGCTGAGGTGATCGTAGAATTGCCGTGAATAAGGAAGCCACTCGGTTTTTATATCCGATGTCCGTCCTGAGGTACGCGCCCACACATAAGGTTTTACTGGAAGATTTTCATCACTTTTATCACACAATAAGTTGTCATAATCTGAAATTCTGGTTAATGGCATTACCCGACGAAATTCTTCAACGCTGGCTGGGGTGTCCGGACCCATGAAATGCTTTCCGAGATTCGACGCGCCTAATAATTTGATCTGCTCAAGCATCAGGCGATTTTGAATATCCATGAACTCTTGCATGCTTAGATTCACATACCCACAATGTTTGTTCCAGAGCTCGTCCTTGCGACCTTCCTCAATAAGCTTTAATGAACTTGTCATTCATTTCCTCCTGATTTTTTAACTGCTCTTATGAACAGTGGTGATGGTATGAACCAATTCTTGGAAGATAATTTTACAATTTCGAGATTATTAAATCCTGATTTTGTTAATAGAGTCTCCCATTCTTCCTTGGCCCGAATATTAGATATCGATGCAGATTCAGCCCATGCCCTGGAGTGGTTCTCAGTCATTAAGAAATAGAAATAAGCCAGAATTCTGATAATGGATTTTATCCCCGGAATACGCCAGTTTAGTGAACCACCAACATCTATGATCGAAAGCCTGCCATTGCTGGTCAGGATCCGGTTGGTTTCAGATATAAAATTTTCCACATTCATGTGGTGGGTTGCCAACCCGCAGATGACCAGGTCGAAGACATTCTCTTGATATGGCATCTCCATTGCGGATGCGCACACCAGGGCACTTTTATCCTCGATTTTCGATTTCTCAAATCGTTTTCTGGTTTGTTTAAGCATTGGATAGGTGATATCCAATGCATGGATTAGGTTCTTGCTTAAACCATTCTTGGCTAGGTGATGCGAGATAACACCTGTTCCAGTGGCTACGTCAAGAATAAGATCATTTTCAAATATCGGGGTTTTTGATAGCAATTCATTTAGAAAACCCTGGTAATTCCACCCCCACAACTTGTTAAGTTCAGAATCAACCTTGTGTTCGTAATCTGGAGCCATGTCTGTAAACGCTTCGATGAGGATATCCCTTTTATTGATGGGCATACCAACTCCTTTATTGATTGGTTTCATTTTACCAAAGATAAGGAGTTTCTGTACATAATTCTCGAAACTCGAAATGAATAAGATTGGATGGTTTGAGTCCCTTCATCATTTTCCAGGTTCGTCGGTAATGGTTAATATTTTTCTGATCTCATTGGGTGGTTAAACGGTATCGCCCAGGAAATGACCACTTATCATGGACCTGGGCGAAACGATATGGATTTGAAATAAAAAAAAGGATTTCTTAACCCTTTATAACAATTACACCAATGATTGTAGTGAAAATTGCAGCAACCGCAATACCGATCTTTGGAGTCATAAGACGGTTGAGAAAATTAGTATTTTGTTTGATGATATTTACATATTCTTCCAGAGGATTCATGTTGACAGTCATGGGTTCTTCTCCTTTTCTATGAACCTAGTATATATAAAAAAGTGAAGATCGTGATTTACAGGTTTGTTAGGTGGAGTTTTCCACTTAAAACAACCCCCCATATATGGGGGTATTTCAACAATCAAACGTACCTGTGGAAATTGGTGACAAGAATCCAAAGATCAAATGCTTATAAAAATTATTTATATCCACTTCAGACGGTGTGTGTGAAAAAACCTTTTTACTCAATGCCAGCCAATACACGAAGAATGGTCACCATGCCTGAGGAAATGAAAACCTGTATTTGGGAGTTAACCAGTTTCCGCCATGTCACAAAAAAACCAACCAGGTGTGTTGGCTTTTTCGGTGGGTGTGTCCAGGATATTGGCTGAAATTAAAATCTGCTTGGGTAGTGACAGGTTGAAAACAGGTTTGGATGCATTTTCTTGAAATAAAAGAGAATTCTCGATTTGTTCTGGCTAAAGAAGGGTGATGATAAGGCTGGATGCTTTTCAATAACCGAACTTCAATCAATAAGTTAAATGGTTTCTTTTACAAGAAGTTCTTGCAGCACTTTATTGGATTGCTCTTGTATGACAGCATGCAGGCTCTGTCCGTGTGCATCCATTGTAACCACCACCGGGAAATCTTTTACTTCAATGACCCACATGGCCTCCGGAACACCAAAATCCAGTTTAAAAACATCTAGCACACGTGTAACGCTCTGGGCAATATAGGAGGCTGCCCCTCCAATGGCGTGAAAATAAACCCCCGGTGTTTCCTGGCAGCCTTGCAGCGTTTTGGGACCCATGCCGCCTTTTCCGATCACACCTTTGATGTTGAAATGTTGCATCACCTCGGCCTGGTAGGGCTCCTCACGGATGCTTGTGGTGGGACCGGCAGCAACAAATTTGTATTG
>JBDRQK010000290.1:0-2157 GCA_043826315.1 Chloroflexota bacterium | reverse complement strand
GGGTGGTCCTGGCCATGATCGATATGTTGAACAAGGTTAACAAGAAGTAGCCGACCTACCTGATACATAGAAAGAATATTATTGATTATTGTTCGGGAAAAAAGATGGGTTGGGGCAAGAGATGAGTTTTCCTGCAACACTAGAGTGGTCAATTTTATTGATAGATATCTAACATACAATTGGTAATCTTTTTTATATCCTGGGCAGTAAATCTTAGGATGAACCTGCTATTTTTTGATTCTTAACCTTTCTTTCATTTTTTCAAATGAATTTTTAATAGAAATACGATATAATTTATCTTATAAGGAGTTGCACATGGAATTATCCAACGAAATTCTTCTCAGTATGTATTGGACGATGCTGTTAGCCCGGCGGACTGATGAACGTGCCTGGGTTCTACACCGCCAAGGCAAGATCGCATTTCACATCTCCGGCATCGGACAGGAAGCCGCCCAGGTGGGAGCTGCCTTTGCATTGCAGGGAGGCAAGGACTGGATATCACCATATTATCGTGACCTGGCCTTGATGATAGCCCTCGGGCTGACACCACTGGAGTTCATGCTAAGCGTGATGGGTAAGAAAGGCGAGCCATCTTCGGGAGCACGTCAGATGCCAAGTCACTGGGGATTACGCCGGGCCAATGTGTTGAGTCATTCTGCGCCGGTCGCCACCCAGACCTTGCATGCCAGCGGGGTAGGACTGGCCATCAAACTGAGGGGAGAAAAACAGGTAGTATTTACCACCATTGGCGAAGGATCCACCTCGCAGGGTGAGTGGTACGAGGCTGTCAACTGGGCAGCCATCCACAAATTACCTGTCATCTTCATGGTTGAAAACAATTCCTATGCCATATCGGTTCCGCAGGATAAACAAATGGCAGTACCCAGCGCAGCCGACAAGGCTTGTGGGTTGGGTCTGCCAGGGTTCAATGTGGACGGCACCGATATCCTGGCTGTTTACAAAGTCATGCAGGAGGCGGTTGAACGCGCCCGTTCGGGTGAAGGAGCGACCGTGATCGAGGCGAAAGCCTATCGTCTGACACCGCACTCATCGGACGACGACGATCGATCCTATCGCACACGTGAGGAAGTTGAAGCCCACAAAAAAACGGATCCGATCCCATTGACCCAGAAATTGCTTCTCGCCAAGAAAATCATCACCCAGGAACAATTGGACGAAATGGAGATGCGTGCCAAGACAGAAATCGACCAGGCTGTAACCGATGCGACTGCAGCTCCCTACCCTGACCCTGAAGAAGCCCTGCATCCAGTCTATTTCGAGGAGGTGACGCATGCCTGAGATGACACTCATTGATGCCATCCGACAGGGCATGGACGAAGAACTGGCACACGATCCAAACGTTTTCATCATTGGCGAGGATGTAGGTGTGCGCGGCGGCGTTTTCCGTGCCACGATGGGTTTGTTCGACAAATATGGTCCGCAACGTGTCATGGATTCCCCACTGGCCGAAGCCTCCATCGTAGGCGTGGGTATCGGGGCTGCGCTATATGGCTTGCGACCGATCTGCGAGATCCAGTTTGCTGATTTCATCCACCCGGCTTTCAACCAGATCATCAATGAAGCCGCCAAAATGTGCTACAGATCCAACGGTGAATGGACCGTGCCAATGGTCATCCGCGCTCCTTATGGAGGGGGTATTGGCGGCGGCTTGTATCACTCGCAATCGCTGGAAGCCTTCTTCACCCACACCCCGGGGCTCAAGGTGGTGGTACCCTCCAACCCGAAAGATGCCATAGGATTGCTAAAATCAGCCGTGCGTGACCCCAACCCGGTGCTCTTTTTTGAACCCAAGAAAGGATACCGCCTGATCAAAGGTGAGGTACCCGAAGGGGAACACCTGGTTCCGATCGGCAAAGCAGCTGTCAGCCGGGAAGGCAGTGACGTGAGCGTCTTTGCCTACGGTATGATGCACTATTACACCCTGCAGGCAGCTGAAAAACTGTCAGGCGAGGGTATCCATGTGGAAGTGATCGATCTACGCACCCTGTACCCGGTTGACCGGGAAAGCATCCTGGCATCGGTCCGCAAGACCGGTAAAGCCCTGGTCGTTTATGAAGACAATCTGACCGGTGGTTATGGCGCCGAGATCGCGGCGATCATTGCCGAAAAAGCCTTCACTGACCTTGATGCACCTGT
>JBDRQK010000289.1:0-6066 GCA_043826315.1 Chloroflexota bacterium | reverse complement strand
GGATGACCCGGCGCGATTACCGTAAACTTTCCTTCGGATACATGGTCGTTTTGTCACGCCTTCAGAAACAGGGTCAGGTCGTTGATAACAAACCGGATTACCGTGAAATTCTGGATCGCATCCGTGCCAACCAGAAAGCCTGTTTGGAGCATGGCGATTTCATTGACCGCTGGAGAAAGCCTACAATATTTATGCGTGCCTACCGAAAAGCGCTCAATCTGGCCGGATTGTGGTAATAATACACTTGTACATATTTTGCTGAATGAATCTGGAAAAACGAAGGTTCAATTGAGAAATTATGCCTGAAACTGTGGAACGATGCTTATTGTGTAATGCTGAGCATAACCAGCTTTTTGATCAGCGCACCTTTGAGGGACGGAAGGTTGAAAACCGTATTTGCCTTTCTTGCGGATTCGTTTTCCAGTCACCGCGCATGACATCTGCCGAGACAAATGATTTCTATGCAGTTGAATACCGCAAGCTATACCAGGGCAGCAGTGCCCCCAGTCCCAAAGATCTTGCCATTCAGGAGCAGCGCGCCGATTTCCTGGCGGCATTTTCAAAGAAATATGTAAAACAAGTTTCCCGTGCGCTGGATATTGGCTGCTCTGCCGGATTGCTGATGAAAGCTCTCAACCATACCTTCGGCTGCAATCCGGTGGGGATAGAACCAGGCAATGCTTACCGGGATGTTGCCGCCACGACTGGATTCAAGACCTATGCTACCTTGCAGGATATGAAGACTGCGGGTGAGGCACGCTTTGACCTGATCAGCATGGCGCATGTGCTTGAGCATATCCCGGACCCACTGGCATATCTTGTTGCTTTGCGTGAGCAATACCTGTCGCCGGATGGCTACCTTCTGCTGGAAGTGCCCAACTTGTATATTCATGATTGTTTTGAAGTGGCACACCTCAGCTCCTTCAGTACGCACTCCTTACACAGGATGGTTGCCAAAGCGGGTTTTACTGTGATGGTAATGGAAAAACATGGCAGGCCGCGCTCGAACATCCTGCCATATTATCTGACTGTGCTGTGTTACCCCTCTACGAACCAATCTAATTCTTCCCAGCGCCCGGAACGTGCAGTCAGGTTTAAACGCCGCATAGGCTTGTTGTATCGCCGGGGTATGAGACGTTTTTTCCCTGCTCAAACCTGGAAGTCATTTGATGAGTAAAAAAAAAGCAGGCTGATGGTACTATGAAATTTATGATCGCTGGATTAGGTTCCATCGGACGCCGGCATTTGCGTAATCTTCTGGCGCTGGGTGAACGCGATATTCTCCTGTACCGCACGCAGCGGTCAAGCCTTCCGGATGATGAACTGGTTGGTTTCCCGGTTGAAACCGATCTGCAAGCTGCTTTGGCGCATGATCCACAGGCTGTCATTATCTCCAACCCAACCGCACTGCACCTGGATGTGGCCATTCCGGCAGCTGAAGCTGGCTGTAGCATTCTTCTCGAGAAGCCGGTTTCGCATAATTTGGATGATATCAAACAGCTTGAACTTGCTTTAAAAAATGGCGGCGGAAAAATTTTGGTCGGTTTTCAATTCCGCTTCCACCCAACCTTTTGCAAAGCTGCAGATTTGATACAGGCTGGGAGATTGGGAAAGCTGCTTTCTGTGCAGGCTCATTGGGGAGAGTATTTGCCAGATTGGCACCCCTGGGAGGATTTTCGGAAGGGATATTCCGCCCGCCCCGATCTGGGTGGAGGCGTGGTGCTGACTCTCTCGCACCCGCTGGACTACCTGCGCTTTCTGATCGGTGAAGTCGGGTCTTTATGGGCATTCACTTCATCGCTGGGTCTTGAATTGGCGGTGGAAGATACAGCCGAGATTGGTTTGCGCTTTAAATCCGGAGTGGTAGGCAGCCTGCACCTGGATTATAATCAACGCCCCCCTGCCCACCACTTTGAAATCATCGGAACTCATGGCAGTCTGCGCTGGGATAATCGCAATGGCAGCCTGGATTTATATGATGCGGACAAGCAAACCCGCAAAAAATTTATGCCCCCGGTGGGTTTTGAGCGTAACCAAATGTTTTTGGATGAGATGAGCCATTTTCTTGCTGTGTTGAGAGGTGAATCAGATCCGGTCTGCTCCTGGCAGGATGGAATACAGGCTTTGCGTCTGGCTCTGGCAGCCCTGCAGTCTGCAGAACAGGGACGCTTGATGGAATTGGAGTAACTTGTCAAAGCGAAGTGGTTGCTTGGAATGAAAAAATATGTTTGTCTTGCTACCGAAGGACTCCGGCAAAGTCCCCGACCCGAAGGGGATAGAGGGAACGGTGTGGCGAGCTGTGCCAGGGAGTGCAGACGAGCATTTTCTGATTAATGAGGAAACCCTTCGTTTTGCACAGGGATATGGATATTATTGTAAGTTGTGAATTGGAGCTGGCATGACGATATTGGAAAAATTTGACCTGACTGGCAAGGTGGCCCTGGTGACCGGTGGAGCAGGTTTGCTTGGTGCTGAGTTCTGCCTGACGCTGGCGCAGGCGGGTGCAACCGTGGCTGTTGTGGATGTGAACGCCGCGGCGGCTCAAAAGGTGACCCGGGACCTGGGTGGGAGCGGATATCAGGCATTGGCTGTGCCTGCCGATATTACAGACCCGGCTGCAGTCCAGGTCATGTGCGATTCTATTCTGGATAAATTTGGAAGCCTGGATATCCTGGTCAACTCGGCTGCGCTCGATCCAAAATTTGATCCTGATCATACTGAACCCGGATCGTCTGGAGCCTTTGAAGATTTTCCGTTGGCTGCCTGGCAGCAGGCCTTGGATGTAAACCTGACAGGGATGTTTCTGGTCTGTCAGGCTGTAGTGGCTTCCATGCTGGCACAAAAGGGTGGTGTGATCATCAATCTCTGTTCTATGTACGGTCTGGTTGGGCCGGATCAGCGTTTATACCAACGGGAAGGACAACCCGAGCACTATAAGCCAGTATATTATTCGGTTACCAAAGCAGGTGTGCTTGGCTTTACAAAATACCTGGCAACTTATTATGCCGGCAAAAATATTCGTGTGAATGCACTCACGCCGGGTGGGGTTTTCAATGGTCATGATGATGTTTTCTTGAAGGAATATGCGGCCCGGGCAGTACTGGGACGCATGGCGGAGAAGGATGAGATGAACGGGGCGCTGCTCTTTCTGGCATCCGATGCATCAGCCTATATGACCGGTGCAAACCTGGTGGTGGATGGAGGTTGGACGGTATGGTAGAAGTTCTGGCCATCATCCCGGCGCGCGGCGGCTCCAAGAGCATCCCACGCAAGAACATTCGTTACCTGGCGGGGCATCCGTTGATTGCGTATAGCATTGCGGCTGGTTTGGCTGCCAGGACAGTAACCCGCCTGCTCGTCTCCACCGATGATGGAGAGATCGCTGCTGTGGCGAAAAAGTATGGCGCTGAAGTACCATTCCTGCGTCCGGCTGAACATTCGCAGGATAACACGCCAGATATGCCGGTCTTTCGGCATGCCCTCGAGTGGCTTCTGAAAAACGAATCATACCATCCGGAGATCCTTGTGCAATTACGACCCACTTCTCCTTTCCGGCGTGTACGGCACATTGATGATTCGGTACGCCTGTTGCTTGAGCACCCGGATGCCGATGCCGCCCGAACGGTTTGCATCCCCTTCCAGAACCCGTTCAAGATGTGGCGTATCTCACCCGATGGACTTCTGCAGCCGCTTGGTACCGAGCTGGGCATTCCTTACGAACCCTATAACCAGCCGCGCCAAGCCTTACCGGATGTATACTGGCAAACAGGTTATGTGGATGCCTGCCGGGTGGACACGATCCTTAATAAAAATTCGATGACAGGCCGGCGCATCCTGCCCGTAGTGATCGACCCGGCTGAATGGATCGATATCGATTCGCCGGATGATTGGCAGCGCGCCGAACGCCTGCTCGAAAATGGTGATATCACGCTGGCAGAATTGGGTTTTAAATTTTAGCCTCTTAAACCAGCAGGATGTTGAAAAGACTGCCTTTTGGGAAGATGTTAGCAAACTATTATTGATCATGTTGGAGGAAGTATGCCTGAAATTAGAATAGGTGAGCGATTGATCGGAGACGGTCACCCGACTTACATCATTGCCGAGATTGGTGTCAACCATAACGGGATTCCGCAATTAGCCTTTGAGCTGATCGACGTTGCTGTGGATTGCGGCGCGGATGCGGTCAAATTCCAAAAGCGGGACCTGGAAAGCTTGTACCCGCAGAAATATTTGGACAACGCCAACGCCGGAGAGAAGACACTGCGTTACCTGTTGCCCATTTTACAGAAGGTGGAACTGCCCGAGCGCACTTATTATGAGATCGCCGAACACTGTCAAAAGAAAGGCATCACCTTCCTGTGTACCCCTTTTGACATAAAAAGTGCGGACTTCCTGGATGGTTTGGGCGTACCGGCATTCAAGGTGGCTTCGGCTGATATGACCAACCTGCCCCTATTGGAACATCTGGTTTCCAAGAAGAAACCACTCATCCTCTCCACGGGCATGTCACGCCCCGATGAAGTCGAGTTCACAGCCAATTTTCTTAAAGAACGCAAGGTGGAGTTTGCCTTCTTGCATTGCAACAGCACTTATCCAACCGCGTTTGAAGACATCAACCTGCTGTATATGAAACAGTTGAGTAAGTTTGATGTACCGGTCGGTTATTCCGGGCATGAGCGCGGTATAGCCATCTCGACTGTGGCATCCGTGCTGGGCGCCAATATCATTGAACGCCATTTGACCCTAGACCGGGCGATGGATGGTCCCGACCATTCTGCAAGTCTGGAGCCGCAGGGCTTTAAGAAACTTGTGCGGGATATCCGTCAGGTGGCTCAAGCGCTGGGAACCGGGCAGGAGAAGTTCTTTTCACGCGGTGAGATCCTTAACCGGGAAGTGATGGCCAAGAGCCTGGTGGCTGCCCGACAGATCCAACCCGGTGAACTGCTCAGTGCTGATATGATCACGGTCAAGGGTCCTGGGCTGGGATTGTCCCCGCAGCTTTTCCACAAACTGGTGGGTCGCAAGGTTGAACGCTTGATCGATGCCGATGAGCCTTTCCTGGATAGTGATATTGGTATCCAAACCGAATTGGACGTGGAACATACCCTGCCATTACAATGGGGTTTTACAGTTCGTTTTAGGGATTATGAAGAATTACTGCAATACAATCCGCGCTTACTGGAATTTCACTTTACCGACCAGGACCTGGATGATACTTATCCTGGCAGGGATTTCGATATGCAACTGGTGGTGCATGCCCCGGAATTTTGGGATCGTACCCTGGTGGATATGTGCGCCACGGATGAGCGCCAACGCACGGATACGCTCAAGCTGCTGCAAAAATCCATCAACCTGGCGCGGGGTATGTCGACCCACTTCAAGGGAACACCCAAAGTGATCATTCACCCGGGAGCCATGAGCCTGGATCACCCAATTCACGATAAAAAAACCTTGTATGATAATTTACTGCGCTCCGTTAAAGAGCTGGATTATGATGGGATTGAATTGCTGCTCGAAAACCTGCCGCCACATCCCTGGTATTTTGGAGGTCAATGGCTGACCAATGCTTTCATGGATGCAAGCGAGATTCGAGATTTCATCACCCCGCTGGGATTGAAGATGTGCTTCGATACTTCTCATTCCAAGTTGTATTGCAATTGGGCACATGTTGATTTTTATGAACAGGTCGAGATCCTGTTGCCTTATATCGGACATCTGCACCTTTCGGATGCCTCCGGTCTGGATGGCGAAGGCTTGCAGGTGGGTGAGGGTAATATTGATTGGGTACATTTTTTCAAAGTGGCACACAGTTACACAGGCAGCATGATCCCCGAGATCTGGCGCGGCCACCAGCACGGAGGTCAAGGCTTTATCCTGGCCATCCAACGTCTGAGTGAAGCCTATGCGCGTGCCATGGAGCAGTTATAAATTGCAGTCTTTCGTGAAGCAAGTGCGTGTCCACCTGGCTGGTCTGCAAACAGACTGGCGTACACTTCAATTGGCAAAACAGGTTGCCCGGAATACCCAGACAGATGAAACCAAAAACCCGGTTATTATCTTCAATGC
>JBDRQK010000288.1:0-2412 GCA_043826315.1 Chloroflexota bacterium | reverse complement strand
ACCACCAGTTATTACGAACATAACAAACTCAGCAAGCTGGATAACATCCTTGCTTCGCTTGAAGCCGGGGATGTGGCCCTGGTCTCGGACGCCGGCACCCCGGCCTTGAATGACCCCGGTTACGAACTGGTGCGCGCCGCCCTCAAGTCCGGTCACACCGTCAGCCCGCTGCCGGGAGCCTGCGCCCCGATCGCAGCCCTGGTAGCCTCGGGGTTGCCAACCGACTCCTTTGTCTTCCTGGGCTACCTGCCGCGTAAGACCAGCGATCGCCGTCAATTCATAGAAAACATCCAACACCTGCCCTACACGCTCATCTTCCTCGAGTCCCCGCACCGCCTGGTGGAAGCCCTGGGGGATCTTGAGACCATCCTGGGAAACCGGCAGATGGCCGCAGCACGTGAACTGACCAAGATCCACGAAGAGATCTTGCGCATGCCCATTTCCCAGGCGCGCCATCATTTTGACGAGAACACACCGCGCGGCGAATTTACGCTGGTGATGGAAGGCAGCCTCCCGCAGGAATCTGAAATATGGTCCGAACAGAGCCTCAGGTCGGCCATCATGAACGGCCTCAACCGGGATGAGACTTCCACCACCCTGGCTGCCCGCCTGGCTGCTGAATCCGGCTGGGAGCGAAGAGAAGTGTACAAACTCATTTCCAAGATCAAGGATGAGATCCGGGAGGGCAAAACCTAGAAACCAGAGTGGGAACTGGAGTCGATCCAGTTCTGCCTTGATTGAAAATTGATCTGTGAATTCATTGTTCGTCCTGGCGAGCTCTGCTACCAGGTGTTGCTTTCCTTCAAACCAAAAGACAAAGGGCTGACCTATAAAAAGATCAGTCCTTTTTTTCTCTTCATTATTTCCGAGTAATACCTCATCCGGCTAATACATCCCGAAGGTTCTCATCAGTCTTATCGAAACCTTCCCGCAAAGAGTTAGCGGGACTTTCGGGATGATGTGTCATAATATTTTCCGGTCAATCACCAGCCGCAATGGCTTCCACCGTATGGGGTTCACGGGCGTGTTCTTCTTCGTGTAATTCGTCGTGATCGACCACCTTCAGGTAGCGCACCCCCAGCGAGACAGCCAGGAGACCATAGGCGACCACGCCGCCGCCAGCCACGAACTCAACCAGGGATGGCGTGTAACTGGTATAAGTGACGGCAGGCAGCCCGGGCAGGTAGGAAAGCACCACCAGGAAGCCAACCAGGTTGGTATCCCAACGGTAAGCTATCACGCCACCCACCACCAGAGCCAGAGCCAGCATGCGCCAGAACGGCAAGGCACGTGTTTTGTTATTAAGCAGCAGGATCATGGGTGTAATAATACCCAGCAGCATCTCGCCCACCCAGAAATTGAAGGAAAGAGGTCCGTTGGTCAATAGTTTCAAACCTTCGGTGCGTCCGGGTTCATAGGTGTAAGTCATGGAGAGGGCATCCCAGAAACGGAAGTACAGGTAACCGACCAATATCCAACCAATGAAGAAAGCCACGCGTTCCAGGATGGTGTCATCCACCCGAATACGTTTGGAGAGGCGGGCTGAAAGCATGGAGACGAAAACCGTCATGGCCATGCCAGCCGCCACGGCAGAGATGATGAACAAGACCGAGATATCCGGCCGGTACCAGAGCGGGCGCGCTTTGAGCACACCGTAAACAGCTCCCAGAGAAGATTGGTGCAGCATGGACAGACCCAGTCCAACTACTGCCAGGTAGGGGGCATAGTGATGCACACCCTTCATCTTTTCAGTCAGCCTGGGGAAACGCCTCTGCAGCCATTCGAGGTTGGCAAAAATAGGCAGAGACTCGAACAACAGCACGGTCAGGTAGAGGGTCACGCACATGGTCACTTCCCATAACAGGGAATGTTTATTCCAATAGACCAGGGCATGCCAGAAACGATCCGGGCGTCCAATATCCATCAACAGGGAAAGCAAAGCCATCGTATAGCCGATCAACCCGATGAAGGTTGCGGTACGTGCCACGGCATGGTAGCGCTTGAGACCGATCAGGTAGACACCAGCGCACAGCGAAAAAGCACCTGCTGCGATGGCGATGGAAGACAGGTCGATGGTGATCCACAGACCCCAGGGGACCAGATCGGTCAGATTGGTGAGAGATAAACCTTTCCAGAAGACCATCAAGCCAGCGGTGACTCCTGCAATGATCATAAGACCCAGGAAAGACAGCCATGCCAGCCAGGGAGTGAACTTTGGAAGTTTGAGGACAAGTTTTTTCATGATCAGGCTCCTTCAGGTCCATATGGAAGGTAATACACCCGCGGTGAAGATCCCAAGTCAACGCGCAGTTGATAGGAAACACGCTCTCGCAGCAATTTACTGACATTTGACTCGTGATCTTTCAAGTCTCCAAATATGCGCGCTCCCACCGGGCAGGCAACCACACAGGC
>JBDRQK010000287.1:0-2371 GCA_043826315.1 Chloroflexota bacterium | reverse complement strand
CCACAATGGCACCCATTCGAGCTTCCGAAATTGGTTCTTATTTGTATTGCGCCCGAGCCTGGTGGTATCAGCGCCAGGGAATTGAATCTTCCAACCAAACTGAAATGACAACCGGTACCAAATTGCACCATCAACATGGACGCCAGGTTATGGCAACCGGATTAATACGTACCCTCGCGATGGTGCTTCTGCTGGCCTCCCTGCTGATGCTGGTCTCTTTTTGTACTGCAAGGATCTTATAAAAAGGAGAACTGACCATATGCAGTACATTGCCCTATTCCTCCTGTTGGTCGCCCTGGTGCTCTTCTGGTATTCCACCAACCAGCGCAAATCTTCCGGACTACCGGGAGGACGTATCATTTATGCGGACACGAAAAGCTGGGGAAAAGTAGAGAAAGCGCTCTATGACCCCGTCCTGGGTTTGACAGGCAAACCAGATTACCTAATTGAACAGGGTGGCAAGATCATCCCGGTCGAAGTAAAATCCGGCCGAACACCCGGGGTGCCTTATGATGCCCACATTTTTCAACTGGCAGCCTATTGCCTACTGGTTGAGCGCACTTATGGAAAAAGACCTCCCCATGGCATCATCCATTATTCGGGTCGTGATTTTGCTGTGGATTACACTTATGAGCTTGAATCTGCTCTCTTGGATTTGCTGATGGATATGCAACATTCCAGGAAGCGCAGAGAAGTACCACGCTCCCACAGTGAAGCGCAGCGTTGCCAAAAGTGCGGCTTCCGGGATGCTTGTGACCAGGTGCTGCGCTAATTTTGAGCGAGCCACAACCTCCTTGTGGGAGATGTATTGACGTGATCCTATTCTTGCAAGACACTTTAATTGGTTACCTGTCTTTTTGCAGTACTATCCACAGGGTTGCCTTTGACCACCTACGGTATAATTGACCAGCATGACAGATAAATTCTCCATCCCAAAGCGGATCGTATTTGCCGTCCACCCCAAAATGCCGGATGCGCTCAAAGAAGCCCAATCCTTTGAAGCATTTATTAAATCGCGCGGCCTGACCACCCAATGTGGTCTGTTGGATGATGCAGATCTACGCCAGCAGGTCCAAGACAACGAGTTTGACCTCATGGTTGCAGTTGGCGGAGATGGCACCATGCTAAGGGCAGCCCATCTTTGTGCACCCTGGGGAGTACCCATTCTTGGTGTAAACCTTGGCAGGCTGGGTTTTCTCTTTCAGGTCCAGCAAAATAATAGCCAGGAATATTTTTCCCGGCTCCTGGAAGGAAAATTCTGGATCGAAAAGCGCATGATGCTTCATGTTGAGCACTGGCGATCCGGAGAAACGCAAGGCAACTGGCATGCTTTGAATGAAGCAGTGATCTGCCGCGGTCATTACATCCGCCCGGTGCATATATCAGCCAGTGTGGATGACCGCCTATTGACCACCTATGTAGCCGATGGTTTGATCGCAGCCACGCCAACAGGTTCCACTGCCTATGCCCTGGCTGCCGGCGGCCCCATCCTTCCACCCGACCTGCGCAACATCCTGCTGGTGCCGATCGCACCACACCTGTCCGTAGACCGGGCGGTGGTACTCTCGGAGGGCAGCACAGTCAGCATCCAGAACCACAGTGATGCGGGAACTGTCTTGAGCGTTGACGGACAAACTCCTGTAGGTATGGACAATAAAGATATCATCAAGATCCGCTCCGGTGATTACAGCGCTCATTTTGTTCGATTTGGTGACCCGGATTATTTCTACCGAAATCTAACAGCCCGCATGAACCAAAATTCAACCATAGAGTTTTCTCAATGACACAAACTTCGGCTCCCCAGACCTGTGCCAACCATCCCGAGATTGAAACCACCCTGCGCTGCAACCGCTGCGAAAAACCCATCTGCCCCAAGTGTGCCGTATTAACACCAACCGGATACCGATGCAAGGAATGTGTGCGCGGTCAACAGAAGAAATTTGATACAGCCGAATGGTACGATTATGTGTTTGGTTTCATAACAGCCGGTTTGCTCTCGCTGATCGGCAGCCTGCTGATATCCCTGGTGGGAGGCATCGGTTTCATCGGCTGGTTCCTGGTGGTGATAAGTGCTCCGACAGCAGGTGCGATCATAGCTGAAGCTGTCCGGCGGGTCATCCGTCGACACCGGGCGCGGTCTTTGTTCACGACCATTGTCATTGCAGTCGCGCTCGGTGCAATGCCGATGGTTCTGATCCATGTTCTGAGCTTGAACCTGTTTGGGATCCTCTTCCAAGGCATCTATCTTGTTCTGGTAACCCCGGCAGTTTACTACCGGCTTTCAGGGATCCAGCTCTTTAAGTGACCCATTATGCTGAGAGAATTAAATATCCTTAACTTTGCAATCATCGACCAGCTTGAATTAACTTTT
>JBDRQK010000286.1:0-17364 GCA_043826315.1 Chloroflexota bacterium | reverse complement strand
CTGATCAGTCTGATGCTGGTTTCTGCCCTGTGGACTCTTTTCCGGTCAGATTGGAGTACCTGGAATGCTGTACTGGTCAGTTTGGGTGCCATCCTTTTTTACAGCTCAGATCTTACCAATGCCTGGATCCGTTTCGTGAATCCGGTGCGAGGTGGAAGGGTGGTTGTGATGATCACCTACCATGCAGGTCAGATATTATTAATGGTGGGTGTCGTGCTTAACTGGTACCTCTATTCAAAGGCTTAAAACCTTCACCTAGAGCTTCATGTGCCTGTCCGATCACCATGAATGCCTGCGGGTCAATTTCGTTGATGATGGATTTCAATTGGGCTACCTCAGAGCGGATCACAACGCAGTAAAGAATGTCTCGCTCTTCACCGCTATAAGCACCTTTTCCAGATAACACGGTCACTCCGCGGTTCATGTCCTCCATGATCTGCCTGGCAACCTGCTCCGGTCGGGTGGTGACGATCATGGCTGTACGAACAATGCTGCTGCCAGCCAGGGTGGTCTCAGCTACAATTCCACTCACGTATAAAGTGATCAAGGCATACAATGCCTGTTTTGGTCCAAATACGAACCCTGCAGCAATGAGTACCAGGCCATCCACCATCAGGTAACTTTGTGAAACCGGGATGTCGCGCCAATTGTTCAGGATGCGTGCCAGGATATCGCTGCCTCCACTTGTGCCCTGTCCACGATAAACCAATCCGTAACCGATACCGCTGACAATGGCACCATACAATGAATTTAGAAAAATATCATCTGTAATCCCATTGATGGGCAGGTAGGAGGCCAGGATATCCACCAGTAATGCGTAAACCAGGATTGCCACGGCTGTTTTGATTGCAAAACGCTTGCCGCCCAGGAAACGCCAGCCCAACAGGAATAACGGGATATTTCCGATCAATACCATTGTGCCAATTGGCCAGCCGGTGTAATGATTGATCAAAATAGTGGTCCCGGTCACACCACCGCTGGCAAGTTTGGCAGGGAGCAGAAAAATTCGCAAACTTATGGCTTGTAATACGGCGCCTGCCAGGATGAGCAGGTAATCACGTAAAACCGGCCAAACTTTCTTAAACTTGATCATGGTTTAACTCGACACCTGCCAGGGATTCGATCACTCCGATCACTGCCGAATTATCCAAATCACCCAACCCCATTTGCAGCATGGCGTTGAATAATTGGGCGTTTCCGGCTGTGGCAGGCAATGGCATGCCATATTCCCGGGCAGTCTCCAAAACGATGTTAAGATCTTTAGCCTGCATTTGTGCTTTAAAACCGGGGGCGCGATTGCCACTGAACAAGCGCGGTGGTTTGACATCCAGCGTCCAGCATTGGGCTGCTCCGGTCTTGATGGCTTCAACAACTTTAGCGGGGTCAGCGCCGGCTTTCTGAGCAAAGATAAGCAACTCGCCCATCGCCACCATTTGAGCAGCCACCATTATTTGGTTGGCAGCTTTGGCGATCTGCCCGGCACCAGATTCGCCTACATGAGTGAAAGTCTTTCCCATGACCTGAAAAATCGGCAGGACCTTGTTAAAGGCTTCCAATGGACCTCCAACCATGATGGTCAGGGTGGCATTGCGGGCTCCAATATCACCTCCGCTGACCGGGGCGTCCAGGCTCAGGACACCTGCTTCTGCCAGTCTGGCAGCAACCAAGCGTGAAATAGCTGGTTTTATGGTGGAATTATCCACAAATATCAACCCTGGATGAGCACCAGCCAAGATGCCATCTGGTCCGTGCGTAACCAGTTCCACGTCAGGGCTGTCGGGCAGGTTGGTGAAAATCACATCCACCTGCGCTGCCATCTCCGCGGGGGAATTCGCACGAATGGCACCCTCGCTTGTTAGTTCATCTACAGCAGCCTGGCTGCGGTTGTGTACCAGCAATGGAAAACCTGCTTTAAGAATATTGCGGGCTATTGATTTTCCCATCAGGCCCAATCCGATATATCCGATCTTCAACATTTATACTCCTTCATTGTTTGGAGGTTTACTGGTGGAACTTAAAAGGATAAATATTACTAACAATTCTGCCAGAAATAATGCCGTGGATCATATTAGCATATTTGGCACCAGGGTTAGGTTAACCCTTTTGGTATGGTCTGGGAGCTGCGCAAAAATCCGGTCGTAATAAAATGCAGCCTGTTGGTTAGCGAACAGATTATTCATGGGGGAACAAGGTACTTTATTATACCAATGCTTGAACTACCGGTAATGTTATCTAAAAGGGATCACCTATTACAAAACAGATATAAGGGAGAAAAAAACAAAAAACTTCCGGTGGGGTCAACCCAGCGGAAGTTTTCAAGCTATCTGATATTTGGAAAGTCTTATTTGAGTGCGTAAGTGATGGAGACCGTTGCAGTCAGTGTCAATTGACCAGGATTTACAGGAACGGAGAACTCAGCACGCATGTCACCACCACCACCCTTGCCATAGTCCATGTAGGTTGGACTGGAATACATTGGACTGCTTTCATAATAATTGATGGTCTGGATTGCACCCAGTTGGATTCCGGCAGCGTCAGCGAGCTCCTGGGCTTGTTTGATGGCATTTTGCATGGCTTCGTCACGGGCTTGTTGAAGAGCTGTGGTGTTATCGACGACATCGAATTGAACATTGTTGATACTGTTTGCACCGGCTTTAATGGCATTGTCCAACAAGGAACCCATCTTGGGTAAGTCGTGCACAGTCACAATAATACTGTTGTCAACTGAATAGTATGTTCCGGTAACATTTCCGGTGGAAGGATCTGTTTTCTGCAAGGAGACAATGCTGAAATTGCTTGTACGCAAGTCCTTGCTCTGGATCCCAAATTTTATCAAGGCATCCATCACTTTTTGTGCCTGGGTGTTGTTCATCGAAACTGCAGTCACGGCTGTGGAAGCTTCGGTATGAACACCAATATTGACATAGGCAATATCAGGTGTAATTTCTGTTGATCCATTGCCATTAATAAACATGCTGCGGATCTGGGGGTTGGATGTTTGTACAGAACTTGGACCGCAGGCACTCAACACAACGGCAACGATAAGGATGCTGAACAGGAATAGGAATTTGTTTTTCATGGCTATCTCCAATATGACCTTATTTGATTTCGTAGACAATACTAACATCTACAGATAACTGCATCTGGCCGGGGTTGATGGGCGAGCTTGAAGGGGCGGTCACATCATCCAACCCACCTTTTCCATAATAAGGGGAGGGTGAGTAATCAAAATATGAAAGGGTTTGTACATCTCCAAGGGTTACACCTGCACCTTTGGTAAGTTCACTTGCCAGTGTGTGAGCGTTTTTCAGTGCAAGTAGTCGGGCTTCTTGCACTGCCCCGGTTTTATCGGAGATATCAAATGAGACACTATTGATATTATTGGCTCCAGACCTGATCGAGGCATCCAAAATATCACTCATCTTGGTTAGATCCCGTATGGTAATAATTACCGTGTTATCGACCATATAGATCGTATCGGTTTCCAATCCACTCATTGGATCATATTGAACAGAATTGTAAACACTAAAATTAGTGGTCTGGATATCTTTGGCTTCCACTCCCAGACCTTTAATGGCATTGATGACATCCTGTGATTTCTGGTTGTTCATGTCAACAGCACGGCCAACTTGTGGGTCTTCTGTGTGTACACCGATGTTAATATAGGCAATATCAGGTGTCAGGTAGACGGTTCCGGTTCCGTTTACCGAGATGGTACGGGCAGCCACTTCGGATCCGGCTGCCTTAGGTGCACAAGCGCTCAAGACCAGCGCCAGGATGGTGATGGACGCCATGAGAGTAAATTTGGTACGCATAGTTCCTCCAATAAAAAAAGTGAATAAAATTGAACGAAAAGATCCGCATCCCGCAGGGTTTTTATGAAGATACGAATTTCAGAAGATAAGACGAGATAACTCGACAGAAAGTTCCATTTATTTGATTATTGACATTATCTCGTTAGATTCATTTTGCACTATCATCTTTGATGTTGTCATTGTCGTTTACTGATAATCTATCCAGCCAAAGGATACTTTTTATTGGCTAGGGCAAATTGCCACAACCCTTAAAGAATATAAGTACCCTTCATGCATGGAAAAGATGATATCAAGGACTCATACCAAGTTAATATGAAACTTGAATCTCCTTACCATTATACAGACTTTCTCTTGCAATATACAATCTTTGTTAGTAGAATATAAGACAAATGTTCTAGGAGAAAAATGTCAGGTTTCTTGAGAATCAATGTATCATATGCATCTTTAGGGGCAAAGATAAATCCGTGCTCGGTCTGACACCTGGTCTACCTCAGAATCACAACCACAGCAATGAATTGATTGGGCTTTTAGAAAAACAGGGCGATTAAATGACGATCGATTATCAACAGGTTATTCAAAAGATCAGGGAAATATCAGCCTTGGCGAAACAAAATGGTGAGTTAATAAATGCCAGGCGCCATCATGCCTTAAAATTACTGAATGAAAACGCCAACCAGGTGAATGAATTACAGCACAAGGTGGAACAGGCCTGTGAACATGATCCCAACTTGCGTTGTGCATTTCCGGTGATTGAGGCTTTAGATGCCTCTTTTAAGCTACCAGATCTGCCTCCGCAATTGACAGTAATCGCCGCAGATGGGTCCCAGATCAACCCGGATAGACATGCAGCCCTTTTCTTTTCATTGATAAATGTCGGTGCGATCGTGATCGAGATCGGATCGGGAAAGACACCGGATACTTTTACATTCAGCGACCTCAAATATGGTGAAGAACTTTATAGTGAGACAGGTCTGATAGGTGAAGATCTGATCGCCCTTGGGCGAGATCTGGCTGAACGCCAAAAACTTCTCGATCTGGCTGAACAATACCCGGCACCGATGGTCGCTCTGACAGATGGTCCGATGGAGGTATGGGGTCCCAAGGGAGGCAACTCAGACGCTTACCGGCAAACTGTGGAAACCCACCTGGTAATATTAAGCAGACTGCAAGACAGGGATGTAACCCTGGGTGGGGTGGTGGACAAACCTGGTGCCAATCTTGTAGTTCGTTTGCTCGAAATAGCCGATACGCATGTTGAAGAACTAAAGGATATTCGCAAGAAATCCAGTTTGCGCGGTGTGAGCGACTTATGGTTGTTTGAGCAATTATTATCACCTGGAGAACGCTCAGCTGTGTTTGGTCTTCAATCCAGTTCTAGGGTGCACTACAAAGGTGGATTGGCGCTGCATTTTTTCTATCTGAATACCAGTCGGGATGAATATCCCAACCTGGTTAGAGTGGAGATCCCTGGCTGGGTTGCCCAGAATAAAAATAAACTGGATATGCTGCATGCATCTTTGATCGCGCAATGCCGCATTTTAGGTTCCACCCCATATCCTTATATTTTGCATCGCGCCCATGAACTTGCTGTTGTGAGTTTCCAGGATAAACAACAGGTGGAACAGTTGTTGATGGTGGAGTTAAATCGGGCTGGAGTGGAGTTGGGGGAACCTTCCAGCAAACAAATAGAGAAGGACCTGCCGGGTCGAGGCAGTAAATAAACGAAGGTGAGAATATGAAACCACTTCAGATAGGCTACCTGCTGCGTTCAGGGACAACAGGTTTTGTGGCTGGCTGTTCCGTCTCCCAACTGGCATCTCCAGCTCTGGGATCACTGATCAGCGCACCTCTTGGCTCAGGATATCAGGTTTATGGCTTGATCCACGATATTCACATAGACGATGACGGTCTGGTACGCCAGTTGGTTACAGCAGACAACATTAGCCCGGAAGTGATGCGCGATAATCGTGAAAGGCGTATTGTTCCCGTGGAAATGTCCGTATTGGCAGTGGGGTGGGAGCAGGAAGGCATAATCTCCCACTTGCTGCCACCGCGCCCTCCGTTAAGCCTGGATGTGATTAATCTTTGTGATAGTGATGAACTTGTTAAATTCACTACCGCGGGAAACTTTGGCTATTTCCGGCATGTTCTCAGAAATAAAGACCTGCCCGTCGGTGAGATCCTGGCTGCTCATATCCAACAAGCCGGTGAAGCCCATGCCCAAAATGGGAACCTTTTATGGCAGGAACAGGCAGCCCAGGAGCTGATAATTCTCCTGCGGGATGATTATCCCACGCTTATGTCTGTCCTTTCTGCATTGGGAGATGCACTCTCATAGGATAATTAATGCCCAGGAAAAAAAATACCCAGACCTCTTCTTTTGGTTCACCCGGTCGGATCGGGCATGATGCCAGCGCCTTTTATGCCGGCAAGATCTACCAGGGCCTTACCCAGGACCAAAAAGTGGAGTATGTTGAAAATCCAGTCCCAGGCGATTTGCTTGATAGGATCTTGTGCAAATCCTCTGAGGATATGGGAGAACTCCCAGATAACTGCATTCATTTAATGGTCACTTCTCCTCCCTATAATGTGGGCAAAGAATATGACAATGACCAGACACTGGATGAATACCTGGCATTTCTTGAGCGAGTTTGGTTGCAGGTGTTTCGGGTACTTGTACCGGGTGGAAGGTTGTGCATCAATGTAGCCAACCTGGGCCGCAAACCCTACATTCCCATTCATGCCATGCTTATCTCTGGTTTATTGGAATTGGGCTTTCTAATGCGCGGTGAGGTTATTTGGAATAAGGGCAGTAGTGCCAGCCCATCGACAGCATGGGGAAGTTGGAGATCGGCCTCCAATTCCACTCTGCGGGATGTGCATGAGTATATCCTGATCTTTTGTAAAGACACTTTTAAACGGATTAATCCTGTCAAACGTGAAAATACAATATCGAGCGAGGATTTTCTTGAATTCACAAAATCGGTTTGGACCTTGCCAACCGAATCTGCGCGGAAGATTGGTCACCCGGCTCCATTTCCAGTAGAATTGCCGAAGCGCCTGATTGAGCTTTATACTTTCGCAGGGGAAGTGATCCTGGATCCATTTATGGGTTCCGGACAGACTGCATTGGCTGCCATTCAAACCGGACGACATTATGTAGGTTATGATGTCGATGAAAAATATGTCAAACTTGCTGAAAAACGGATGCAGACTTACATCGCCGACCTGAACCTGGAGGAGAAGCAAACATGATCGATATTAGATCCATCGGATATATTGTGGGAGGTGGTTTGAAAGAAAACCTCCGAGTTCGTTTGACCGTTCCCTCCCAGGAGATACAGGAAGGAGCATTTGTGACCATTTCCAGTGGTAACTGGCAATTTTACGGTCTTGTGACCGATCTGCAATTAGGGGCTACTGACCCTCGCTTTGCTGATGAACAATCCGAAACCCGATTACCACCAGCCCTGGCAAAAGCACTGCATGGACAAACCCTGTTCACCAACCTGGAAGTTCTACCAGCTCTCATGCTGGAGGTAGGTCCCGATCCTATTTCACCGGGATACCCTGCCTGGTTGGAAAAGATTGGCGACCAGAAACCTGGTCCACGCCCGGTCAAGTCCGTCCCCAGGCACCATGCTGAAGTGCATTTGGCGGGCGAAGGAGATATCGCAGAGATCTTTGGTGACCCCGAAGAAAAGGAAAACTTCGTGGTGGGTTATACGCGCGAACAACATCACCCGGTTTGCATCGATTTGGATAAGCTGGTGCAGCGCTCTTCCGGTGTATTTGGTGCTACAGGTACGGGAAAATCTTTCCTAACCCGGATCATATTGGCAGGGTTAATCAATCAGAACAAAACTTCTGTCCTGATTTTTGACATGCATAATGAATACGCCTATGATGATACTGCCACCGATACCGGCAAACGAGTGGTTGGATTGAGAACCAAGTTCTCATCCCGTTTGCAAGTTGTGGGATTGGGAGGTGGAGCCCTGATCCGAGGACAAACACCTGACTTTAATTTGGAAATTGCCATGCAGGATATTACACCTGCCGATGTGGAATTGCTGACGCGTGAGTTGAACTTGCGTGAGACCACTCCTACAACACTCCATGCATTACAAACCAGTTTTGGCAAGGAGTGGTTCAAACGCTTTAAGAATATGAATAGGGAAGAAGTTGAATATGAAGACGCCAATGGCAAACTTAAGAAAAAACCACATTCTGATAGTGTGGCAGCCTGGGCTGATGATAATGGGGTGAACTTGATGGCGGCAGAAGGGTTGCATGATAAGCTGCGTCGATTATTTGCAAAGACATATATTGTTGAGAAACCCGCCGCAGATTCTGTCAGTGAGATCATCAAGACTCTGGAAGCAGGCAAGCATATTGTGCTCTCATTTGGAAATTACGAATCCGACCTGGATTATCTGCTGGTTTCCAATATGTTGACTCGCAAGATACGTGAACGCTGGGAAATCAAGACCAATGGATTCCGGAATAAAGGCGATGATGCACCCCGACAACTGGTGATAGTGGTTGAAGAAGCCCACAAGCTGCTCAATCGTGATATGGCCATGCAGACCACCTTTTCCACGATTGCACGAGAAATGCGCAAATACTATGTCACACTTTTGATCATCGACCAGAGACCATCTCAAATCCATGATGAAGTGATGTCGCAGTTAGGTACGCGCATCTCCGGTTGGCTGGGGGATGAGGATGATATCCATGCCGTTCTTTCCGGATTAGCGGGTCGCGAAGCCTTGCGAGGAATGCTGGCACGTTTGCAGCAGAAAGAGGAGGTTTTACTTTTAGGGTGGGGCGTACCCATGCCGTTACCGGTCAGCTCCCGGCGTTATGATGATCAATTCTGGAAGGAATTACAGGGTTCTTTAGCAGGCAAGCGGGATGAGAGATCAAAAAAAGAACTGGGATATTAATCCATAACCAAAAAATCCCCAAAAGGTAAGAGGCTTCCAATTTTCTGGAAGCCTCTTGTTGTTGTGATTTGTATTGCTGTTTAATAATATATTTACAGTAAATACCCAGAATTCTATTTTTCAGGAGCACCATCATCGATCCATTTGATGATGTTATCCAATTCTTCCGGTGTTAATTGACCCATATGAACTTTGGATTGAATGACCACCAAATTACTTTCACCACTGTTAGAAGGGACGATCACAGGTCCGTGGTTTCCTCCAAGCATGGCGTTTGCATAAGTCTCCAGTGATAGTCCACCAAGCGCCAGGGAACCATGACAACTTGTACATTTTTCCTGGAATAATGGACCAGCATAATTTTCCCAATTGAGGGGACCCTCGGACACTAATGGAATTTTTGTTGGCATAGGTGTCGGTGTTTGGGGAAAGTACACCGGGATGGGATTACTGGCAGGTGGTCTGGTAGTCAGTGCAGTGTTTTCACCGTTAACAAATCCATAAATCGCACCTAGCATGATCACCGCAAAAATACTGGCGATGGGAAAATAGACAGCCTTTCGCTTGCGGAGTTTAGTGGGATTGGTCACGCGCGGACCTGCCAAACCGGCTTTCAAATCTGCCAATTCAAGCGGATGCTCGTGGAGCATGTCCCTTTCATCTAATTTTCCCGTGAACATACTCTTATTAAATTTTCTAATATGGACCGAATACATGTGCCAGATGATGATGGCGGCAACTGCTAGAATTGCTTCACCGCCATGAGCTGCTTTTGCTGCAGGAATGACTTCACCTGGAAGGATCTTAAGTGTCATCAATGGATTCCACATCATGAAACCTGTCAGGCCCATCACGGCAGCACCCCATACGAATGCCCAATATTCCAACTTTTCCTCAAAGTTGAATCGGCCCATTTGCGGAAACTTTTTTCCGATACCGAGATTAAAGAGAAGTACCTGGATGCCATCGACGGCATCTTTTATGACGGGAAGCATTGTCATCGGCTCTTTGGTTACAAAGATCTTATAACCGGCTACCAGGAGGTGCCAGACGATACCCAGCATCATGATGGTAGCTGAAATATGATGGACAAGACGTAAAATTTCCACGTTCTCAAAAATATTTGTGATGAATATTGAAATACCTAGAGTGGGAAATTTTTGAGGTAATCCAGTTAATCCCAGCATCCCGAAAGATACAGCCATGATGATATGCTCAATCCGGCGAGCAATCGGAAAACGCTGGTAAGTTTGGGTTTGGCTGCTCATTTGTGGGGGACTCCTTTAATTCGAACAACCATGCGGTGGATGAAATCTGCAAGGACATAGATACCCATACCTCCCAGCACAGTTGGTATCAAGAACTTATAAAACAAATTAATGTAATAAACAAGCGGAAATTCTGTCGGACTCGGGATGTAATGACTCATCCATGCGCCTGGAAAATTGTCTGTGGCATCAGGATGGCAGGTCTGGCATCTTACAAGGAGGTTTTCCTTCATTGCCAAACCATAAACCGGGTCATTGGTCTTTTTTATATCATGTACTCCATGGCAATCATAGCAGACGGGTTTATTGGATGGCTGGTCTGAGTTGGTTTCTTCAAAAAGCGTTATGGTTGTGCCGTGAAAATCAGCTACGTATGTATTCACCACCTCGGTTGAGATGTTGTATTGGTTCATGATTACCGGGTTGGTATGGCAATCGGCGCATAATTGGGGAGAATTTGTGCGGAATGCATTCGTAGTTGGATCTTGAATATTATGGACGCCATGACAAGTAATACAAGTTGGCACATTTTGGTCATTTAGAAGGGATAATGCGGCACCATGTACACTGGATTTATAGGCAGTATAAATGGCATTGTGGCAGCGTGCGCAGGTTTGTGGAATTAGCAAACGAGCTTCAGGCAAGAGATTTCCGGAAACAGGGTCTGTCAGACGCTTTTGAGTATGCGGGTTATGGCAATCGGTACAGATGGCCGCGTTGGTGTTTCCACCAGCAAGCTGCTTTTGATGCACAGAATCAAGAGTCTTGTTGTACTCGTCTGTGTGGCATTTTTGACATGCAGTATATAGTAAGATGGAAGCATCTCGTAAACTTCGAGCGGCGAATTCGGGATGAGGAAACCCGCTGATATCCTGGTGACAATCTGTGCAGGATACCCCTTCATTAAAATGAACTGATTCAGAAAAATGTTGTTCATCAATGGTCAGCAGTAATACTTCACCATTGGCTAGATCTTTGGTCAAACCAGGTTTGTTATGACAATCCAGGCAAATTGAATCGTCTCCAACCGTATTATTGCCAGAGGAAAACTCTTGAACAGCCGTCACAGGTTGTGTGATACCGATTGTGGCTCCCACCAGGATCAATCCGATAATGACGATCATTATTGATGGATGATGCTCCTTGGTGGATGTTTGAAGATCACTCATTGATTTCTCCCGGTGAATATTAGTTTCCTGAATTTCTCACAAAAAACTGTGATCGTAGGGTATTTACACCAGTAATGGGTATTGATGCCTACTACTATCTATCACATTGTGTAATTATACCCAATTATATCTAGCAATCAAAAAATTGTATATAGTGCATTTCATCACATTTTTGGAAACTTTTCTCGGGATTAATGCAAGAAAAATTAAATTGAAGAGAATGGGTAATAAAATCCAATGATTAAGTGATATCTGTCACATATGGTATAATGATAGATGCTCATGGCATTTACAGATCAATAGGTGTACAATACCCAATAGAGAAAACTATCACAATAAAAGTAAATAGGAAGACTGAAAGAAATCTCTATTATTAATAATGTATGAATTAGGCTTGCATCTTGATATTCTTCTGATATATTTTTTCTATGGTCTGGGTTTTTTTACCATGGGTCTGGTTATGCTATTGGAAAATTACCGGGCTCCGGCTCTGGCAAGTACGAATCTTCTCATTCCACTGGCAGGATTTGGTTTGCTGCATGGAATCCACGAATGGCTGGAGATCTACTTGCTTCAGATCATTTGGGCGGGATTTGAAATTCCAGAGTGGTTGACAATGTTCCGGTTGGTCTTGCTGGCAGTTTCATTCTTATTGCTGGTTATTTTTGGGATATTTACATCGAAGAGTTCCAAGAATAATAACTTTCATGCAAGAATAGCAGGTTATACATTGTTGGGGGTATATTTTTTGATAATCATAATTAATGCATATTCTGCAACACATTCAGGATCAAGAATCCCCTCTCTGCAGATTATCGATGTTCTAATCCGTTATCTGATGGCAGTTCCCGCTGCGGCTTTTGCCTTCGTAGGTTTATGTTCACAATCGAAAACCTTTCGATTGGAAAATCGCTTGGACCTGTCAAAAAGCATGTACCTGGCTGCCATTGGATTCTTGATATATGCTGTAACTCAGCTATTTGTCCCTTATGTGGATATGTTTCCAGCCAGGTGGATAAATTCTGATTCATTCTTATTTACTTTTGGGTTCCCAATACAGCTCATCCGGGCGGTTACAGCATTAATGGTCATGATAGGTATGCTTAGAGCTGTCACCTTGGTGGAAAAAGAACGCCAAGCTCAGCTTGTTCAAGCCCAGCAAGCCCGATTGGAAGCGCTTGAGCATATCCAGGAAGAACTAAAAGAACGAGAAAATTTGCGCCTTGAGCTATTACGTCATATCGTGCGTGCTCAGGAAGATGAAAGGTCCCGGATCGCCCGGGAGCTTCACGATGAAACTTCACAGGTATTGTCTGCTTTCACACTTGACCTGGCTACCTTGCGTAAAGTTGCCTCCAATAGCAAAAAAGTTACCTTGTTGGTCGACCGTTTACAGCAACTCGGAAAACAAATGTCACAGGGGATCTTCAGGTTGGTACATGACTTGCGCCCTGCCCAATTGGACGATCTGGGTCTGGCACCCGCTTTACGATATCTAACAGAAAGCGAAAATTGTCCTCCCGAATTTCATATTACTTTTGAAGTAAAAGGTCCGGAACGCCGGTTAGATCAAATAATTGAAACGGTTTTATTCCGGGTTGCACAGGAGGCGCTAACAAATTCTTGCCGGCATTCCAAAGTGTTCAAAGCTCAAATGAGGTTATTGTTTGAAGAAGACAAAGTCATTCTTTGGATAGAAGATCAAGGTATAGGGTTTAACCCAGCGGACAATTTCTCTCCTCCTCGTGGTTGGGGGTTGGCTGGTATGCAGGAAAGAGTCAATTCTGTGAATGGCAAATTGAATATCTGGTCTTCGCCTGGTAAAGGTACAACTATTGAAGTGAACATTCCCAATTAATGAAATCAATGTTTTAACAGGAGAATTATTATGGATGTTATCCGCTTGTTGTTGGTAGATGATCATGATGTAGTACGTGTAGGCTTGAAATCTTTTTTACAGACACAAGAGGGATTAAGTGTTGTCGCTGAAGCTGCCAATGGAGAACAAGCCATTGAACAGGCATTGCAGGCAAAACCGGATGTCATTCTCATGGATATTTCCATGCCAGAAATGGATGGGTTGGAAGCTACCCGTCGTTTACGCACTCTCTGTCCGGAAAGCTTGGTTTTGGCACTGACTGTTCATGACGATAAACAATACTTTATGCAAATGCTGGCTGCAGGTGCTTCGGGATATATTACCAAGCAGTCAGCCGCGGATGACCTCGTGGCGGCTATCTTTACAGTTGCAAAAGGAAATATATTTCTGCAACCAGCCCTGGCACGCTGGTTATTGGAAGATTATCAGCGCCTTTCAATCCAGAATGAATTACCGGCCAATTCAGTTGTAGAGAATAGATCGCAAGAAACCATTGGACTTGAAGTATTGAGCCATCGGGAAAGACAGGTTTTGGAATTAGTCGCAGATGGTTCAAACAATCAGGAGATAGGTAAGTTGCTTGGCCTCAGCCCTAAAACCATCGCACGTCACCGTGAAAGAATTATGAATAAATTGAACATGCACTCCCGCACCGAGCTTGTAAAATTTGCAATTCGGACTGGGCTGGTGAAATTAAATTAGAAAAGAAGGTTCCATCAATGGACGGTGCTCGATGGCTTGATTAATATGCACAGGCTTAAAAGCATCGTTATTATTCCCGAGTTAATTTGAAGATACATTCATTATTCTAAATGTTGAAGAATTAAACATTTAGGTGATCGCAAACTGGTCCTTGAGTTGCGATTACCTATTTTTTAAACAATCGAAGCCATTAATCCATATATGAAATGTTTCGTTGAATTTCTAACATTCTCACCTTACTCTAATGAATATATGTGAAAATTAGGGTTGTTTATTGTGTAGATTAATAAATTCATGGAGGCTTTTATAATGGAACAATCTCCCACCCCGCAAAAAACCGGGCGGACAAAATTTATCTTCGGCGGTTTAATGATATTGGCCGCAGTGGTTTACCTGATCGCATCTTCAACGCAAGCAAGCGCTGAATATTTTATGACTGTTGACGAATTGAATGCCAAAGGTGATTCAATTGTCGGTCGCAATCTACGGGCTTCAGGAGCGGTAATCGGTGAAACAATAAAATACGATCCGCAAACTTTGAATTTGGAGTTCACCGTGGCAAATGTCCCCGGTGACAATAGCGAAATTGAAGCTATGGGTGGACTTGCACAGGTCCTTTACGAAGCAGTTAATGATCCAACCCGCTCGCGACTACAGGTGAAATATAATGGTCCAATGCCAGATTTGCTGCGGGGTGAAGCCCAGGCAATTATGACTGGTCAACTGGGTCAGGACGGCATTTTCTATGCAGATGAACTCCTTCTGAAATGCCCGACAAAATACGAACCTGCCATCCCTTCCCAAGTTATTGAAAATTAGTTTATCAGGGGAATCTTCCTTGCGCGTTAATTCGGAATGAAATCTGGATAAAGAGATAAATATTTCCTCCGGGAAAATCAAGGAGACTTAATGTTTGCAGATCTTGGTTTTGGTTTATTAATATTGACTTTCTTAACCTCTATTTTCAGTATTGTGGCTGCTATCCTTGGATATATGAAGAAGGATTTTCGCTGGGTTGAGAGTGCTCGCAGGGCATCCATACTTTTATTTCCTCTGGTGACAACAACAGTTTTAATACTGTTATATTTACTGGGAACCAATCATTTTGAAGTTAAATATGTGTATTCAGTTACCAGCTTGAGCATGCCAATGTATTTAAAATTGACTGCTCTGTGGGGTGGTCAATCTGGTTCCCTATTATTTTGGGCCTGGCTGCTTTCTATCTTTTCATCAGCGGTCATGCTGCGGAAATGGGACCGAGACAGGGAATTTCTACCCTGGGTTGTCGTTGTGACATCCATCACCATGTTCTTCTTCCTCTCGCTAATCATCTTTTTTGAAAATCCGTTTATCCGTTGGTGGCAGACAGCAGGTGGTGAGGTGGCTGCCATGTTTGCTCCGAATCTAGCCAGGTTGATAACACCAGCGGACGGGACAGGTCTAAACCCACTCTTGCGTCATCCAGGGATGATTATTCATCCACCCATGCTCTACCTGGGTTTTGTCGCATTTATCATTCCCTTTGCTTTTGCAGTGGCAGCATTGATCACCGGACGAACAGATGATCGCTGGATTAGAATCACCCGCCGTTGGACAATTTGGGCATGGCTTTTCCTCTCATTGGGCTTGGTATTAGGTGCCCGTTGGGCATATGATGTATTGGGTTGGGGAGGATACTGGGGTTGGGATCCGGTTGAAATAGCAGCTTTTATGCCCTGGTTGACCGGGACAGCATTTTTACATTCGGTGATGATCCAGGAAAAACGAGGGATGTTAAAACAGTGGAATATGGTGCTTATCATCCTTACTTATGATCTGGTTATTTTTGGTACCTTCCTGACACGTTCCGGGGTGCTTTCTTCTGTGCATGCTTTTGCACAAAGCGCTATTGGTCCAATGTTCTTCACATTTATTGGACTGAGTCTGGCAGTATCCGTAGGGCTGCTCCTGCACCGCTGGAATGAACTAAGATCTGAAACCCAGATGACTTCCATGCTTTCTCGTGAGGCACTTTTCTTATTAAATAACTTGTTATTCATGGGGATCCTGATTGTCAGCTTCTGGGGTGTCATCTTCCCATTGATATCCGAGCTGGCTACAGGTCAGAAAGTTACTGTTGGGCCACCTTTTTATGAACGGGCAACTGCACCCCTGTTTGCCACCTTGATGGGATTAATGGCTGTTGCACCATTGGCTGCCTGGGGGCACTCAACTATTAAAACACTGAGCAAAGCTATTTGGAAACCTGGCGTGGTGGCGTTGATTGCCCCAATTACCCTTTTCTTCCTTGGAGTTCACAACATTCCTGCCCTGATCGGTTTCACATTGGTGGCTTTGGTTATTTGTGTAACTTTATATGAAATCTGGCGTGGTGCGCGAGTGCGCAATCAAAAACTGAACGAAAATATTTTTGTCTCCATCTGGCGTCTTATGGGTCGTAATAGACGAAGGTATGGAGGCTATATTATTCATATCAGTATGGTTCTCATGGCTATTGGAATTTTGGGTATTGAAATCTTTCAAACTCAAACCCAGGGCACTCTCCCGGTCGGGAGTTCAATGCAGCTTGAAAACTATACTGTAACATTCGATTCCATCGCCCAGTTTGATACCGATGGTGGAAGAAATGTAACCCGCGCTGTTATGAGTATTTATAAAGATGGCGCTTTTGTTGGACAAGTATTTCCACGCAGAGATTATTATTATGATTCCCAACAACCGATGACAATACCGGGTTTACGCAGCACTATGCTGGATGACGTTTATGTGATCCTGGTGGATTGGCAACCCATTTCAGCCATTGGTGCCACATTTAAACTCTATCATAATCCACTGGTCAACTGGTTATGGGTTGGAAGCATTTTAATCATTTTTGGCACGATAATAGCTGCCTGGCCGGATAATGATCCCATAGCCTTACGATCGGTTGTTAAACTTGTCAACGCGCCTGCTGCTGCTGATTAATGTGATCTCTGGTCAGGAGAGAGTTATGAAACGTTTTTTATGGATCGGTCTTATCAGCATCCTGTTGTTGGCAGGATGGGTTGGCTCAGCTAATGCACAACAACCAACTCCTTCAGATGATGATGTTAACGCCATTGCCAGCCAGTTGTTCTGCCCTGTCTGTGAAAATACACCATTGGATGTATGTCCGACTCAAGCTTGTACCCAATGGCGGGATGAGATCCGGTTGCGACTCGCACAGGGTTGGGATGAAGACAGAATCAAAGATTACTTTGTAGAGAATTATGGTGGCCGAGTCCTGGCAGAACCGCCTCGTCAGGGCTTAAACTGGTTGGTTTATATAGTCCCTCCGGTGGCATTTTTAGCTGGTGCATATATTCTATATCGTGCTTTTCGTTCATGGCGTGAACTCGCAAAGCAAATTGCCAAAGAAAATGCACAAACTTCTGACATGACGGAAGTGACTGATCCTTACATGGATCGATTGGAAGAAGAATTGAAAAAAAGAGGTTAAGAATCAATGACAGTAATAAACGGGAATAAAGAAAAATCATCTCAAAAAGAGATAAAGCAGGATGATCTTTCTGTGGAAGAAAAAGCCACAACAGAACTGGGCGA
>JBDRQK010000285.1:0-4867 GCA_043826315.1 Chloroflexota bacterium | reverse complement strand
AATAAAGTCCACCTGGCAGGAAACAACCCGTTTCCCTGGTCGGTAACCCTGAGATACAGGGGTTTGACCGTGATCCGTCAGGCTGCGTTCACCGACATCACCTTCCCGGATGGACAGAACATCCGGGTGACAGATCCGGCTCCCTGCCTGGTGTCAAATTCTTAAACCATCACCTCCCGGGGTTTCTGTCCCCGGGTTTCTCAAGCCAGGAGTCCTGGCGATTGTAATTATTCGGAGAAAAATAAACCCGGAGGGATTAATAACTATGCCAATGGCATTGAAGCGATCTCTATTCTCGAACCTGATTTTCACGTATCAATTTTTTTGAAATTCCAAGGGAGTAGGTTACAATATTATTATGGCTAGTGTTGAACATCTTCCAACAATAAACCTTCTGCTTGCTATTGTTTTGCTCTTGCTTCTTGTTGCCTCCGCTGTTGCCGTGGTAGCCCGGCAATTACGAATCCCTTACACGGTTGGCTTGGTATTGATCGGTCTGGTAATTGCTTTTTTCTCTCCAACACTTTTTACAGGTGAAGCGGGTGATTCCATCAAGCAATTGTTGGATATTGCTCACAACCCCCTCATACCTGAGATCATTCTGGGCTTGCTGGTGCCTCCATTGGTCTTTGAAGCCGCCTATCACATCCGGGTTGATGATCTTAAACAGGATTTCTGGCTGATCGCCCTCCTGGCAATCCCGGGCGTGGTTATAACGACTTTATTGGTCGGTGCATTTGTAACCTGGGGATCATCTTTGGCGCCTCTGGGGACCCGGCTCACATTAAAAGTTTCAATGGTTTTCGGAGCATTAGTTGCAGCCACAGACCCGGTTGCTGTGGTGGCACTATTCCGCAGGATCGGTGGTCCAAAGCGCCTGCAGGTATTGCTGGAAGGTGAGAGCCTGTTCAATGATGGTACTGCCATCGTTATGTTCTACATTATGTTGGCTGTAGCCGGAGTTGGCGGCTTGGGGGGAATGGGGACTGGTGAAGTAACCCTGTTGACTGACATAACCAATTTCATTCGCGTAGCTGGCGGCGGCGCTGTTGTGGGAATTGTGCTTGGGTTGCTCTCATCCCAGGTCATCAGCCGCATCGATGACCCCCTGGTGGAAACCACCCTGACAACTGTGCTGGCTTTTGGATCCTACCTGGTAGCGGAACAACTGCACTTCAGCGGTATTCTGGCCGTGGTTGCAGCCGGCATCGTTAACGGGAATGTTTATTCCAAGGGACTATCACCAACATCCCGTGTAGTGGTTTTTAATTTCTGGGAATACCTGGCTTTTGGTGCCAATTCGATCATTTTTCTGCTGATCGGGCTGGCAATAGACCTTGAATTGCTGATCCAAAACTGGCAAGCTATCGCCATCGCCATACTGGCTGTTTTGTTGGCACGGGCAGTCAGCATTTATGGCTTCTCCATCTTTGGTCGCAGAATACCCGGAAAATGGAAGCATGTCTTGTATTGGGGTGGTTTGCGCGGTGCCATCACTTTAGCCCTGGCGTTAAGTATTCCAGATATTGGCCAGGTGGGGGAGCAGCGCTTTTTACTTCAATCGATGGCATTCGGAGTCGTTCTGTTCACCTTGCTGGTGCAGGGAATAACAATGGACGGCCTGGTGAAGCGTTTAAAATTGATTCAGAGAACGCCAATGCAGGATGAGTATGAACGCCGGCATGCCCGTTTTGTTGCCGGCCGTGCAGCTTACGAATATATCCAGCGCATGAGTCATCAGGGGCTTATATCCGAGCATACATGGCGGATACTATCCACCATGCTTGAAAAACAAAACAGCGATCTGGTCGATGCAGTTCGTGAAGTCCTGACCTCAGACCCGACAGTGGAGGCAGAGGAATTGGATACCGCCCGACGGGAGAGTCTGCGGGTTCAACGCAGCGCACTCAGTGGTTTGATCCGCGATGGTGTCATTTCAGATGAAAACTATGCCTACCTGGTAAATGAAATTGACACTGCCCTCACCGATCAGCACATGAATTGGCCGGATCTCTTACACGGTGGCAGCGGATCAAAGCTAAAAATGCGCTACCTGATGTTTGTGATCATCCAGGAACAGGACTATGAAAATGCAAGCAGCGCATTGAACCGACTTGGTTTCAGTGTGACCCATATACCCAGCGCAGGGGGGTTTCTTAGCCGCCGCAACATCACACTCCTGATCGGTGTTCAGGAAGGTCGGGAAGCCGCGGCTGTCCGTACTCTCCAAAACAGCTGTAAGAAACGTGTTGAATTCCTGTCTCAGCCCTGGAAGAATTTACCCTTGCCTCTCTCAACTCCGATCTCGATACCAGTGGGTGGAGCTACTATTTTTATGTTCGAAATTGAATCATATGATGAATTTTGATCTTTGGAGAGATTTGTCCTTACACCATCACTAACCATCCCCCTCGCTTCTACGCCTATTTGCCCCATAGGAGATCAAATGAATATCGAAAAATTCATGAAAAAGAATGTAATATCCATACCTATAACCTCAACCATAAGGGATGCAATTACTGTTTTTATTAAAAAACGTGTCAGTATCCTGCCGGTTGTGAACCCGCAGGGTAAACCGGTTGGTGTGGTTAGATTAAGCAACCTGGTTTCGCTGGAAATGCCTGATTTCATCAAATTTGTCGAAGACTTTGATTTCGTCCACGATTTTGGGGCGATCGAATCGATGCAGCCTTCCTCTGAATTGCTATCCCGCTCAATCACAACCATTATGCAACCTGTTGATACCATTGATAAAGATTGCGGCTTAATGCGGGTCTACGCCATTATGCTGAAAGATGAAATCTTTGACCTTCCGGTTACAAATGAAAAAGGAGAATTGGTAGGGATCGTCTCACGAGTTGATATTGGAACAGGTATTTTAACCACATGGTCTACGGAGTAATGAAATGGTTTTAGCTGCAATATTATCCAGTTTGATTTTTCTCATCAGCCTGGGATTGATTTTCTCAGAAAAGATCAACCGCACGATCGTTGGGATCGCCGGGGCAGCGTTGATGGTTGGCGCAGGAATTATGCTTGGTTTTTATTCCGAATCCCAGGCTCTTGAAGCAGTGGATTTTAATACGCTCGGTCTGCTATTGGGTATGATGATCCTGGTTTCCCTCCTTGAACCAACTGGTTTCTTTCAATATATGGCAGTGTGGGCAGGGAAATTATCCAAGGGTCATCCGGTCCGCTTGCTGGTAATGTTGGGGTCAGTTACAACCCTGCTTTCGATGGTTCTGGATAATGTCACCACCATCGTTTTGATCGCACCAGTGACCATCCTGATCTGTGAGATCCTGGGTATTACAGCAACCCCATACCTTATCGCTGAAGCGCTCTTGTCCAACACGGGTGGTGTGGCTACTTTGGTAGGTGATCCTCCCAACATCATCATCGGCTCAGCAGCCGGGCTTTCTTTCAACGACTTTCTGGTTTACTCCCTCCCGATCGTTCTGGTTGTCTGGGTGATCACATTGTTACTGTTGCGGTTTCTTATGCGCTACGAATTGAGCATTCCCCCGAAAAACATGGACGCTGTCATGAAATTGTCGCCGTCTGAAGCTCTTGATGATAAAAAGACAGCTAAGAAGATCCTGATTGTGCTTTGTGCAGCCATCTTCCTGTTTTTCGTTGCCCATTTCCTGCACATCAGCCCGGCTTATGTGGCTTTGAGTTCCGCAGGTTTTGCCCTGGTATGGGTACGCCCGGATGTGAAGGAAACTCTTGAACGGATTGAATGGAGTGTATTGATCTTTTTTGCAGCCTTATTTGTCATGGTGGGGGGGATGGAATCCGCTGGTGTATTGGATTCGCTTGTCCATGCCCTTGCAGGGGCAAGCAGTATTCCGCCCGCGTTATTTGGTGTCTTCATCATCTGGGGTGTGGCTGGTTTATCTGCCATTGTGGACAATATCCCCATCACCATTGCCATGATCCCGGTTATCCATGGCTTAGGCGCAGCCGGGATGGAGATCGGTCCACTGTGGTGGGCTTTGGCATTTGGAGCGGGTTTTGGAGGAAATGGCACCATCATTGGCTCAACAGCCAATATCGTGGTTGCAACCCTTTCCGAGAAAACACGTTCTCCCATCACGACAAGAATGTGGACCAGGCGCGGATTGCCGGTTATGTTAACAACCTGCACTGTGGCTACACTTCTGTATATCCTGGCTTTCCCCCTTTTTCCCCGCTAAGCGGTGTTTATTTTATTGACATCAATAGGTGCTTAAAAAAATAATGGCAGAGCAGGACAGGTTTATGGGAACCATCTTCCCAAAGGTCGAGCCACATGTCGAATTCTGATAACATGAAATTAATCATCATAGTGGCAAATGATTCTGAGTGTGAAAATCTATTGAAAGCACTTTTGGAAGCAGATTTTCGTGTCACACGTGTTGCCTCCAGCGGTGGTTTTCTGCGGCGCGGCAATTCCACCTTGTTGATGGGTGTCAAATCCGAAAGAGTGAAAGAAGCAATACAAATGGTGCGAAAACATAATCCACCTGGCATTGAACAGGGTCTCAAAAAAGTTACCGTCTTCGTTCTCAAAGTGGAAAAATTCGTCCAGTTATAATTTTCTTCCCGGCAACCTCTCCCCTCCATTTTTTAATGTATTACAACCAGGAGATGGTAAAATAATGGATAGATCATCCAATTTGGCTGGCTCTTCCACGACGGAGTTGAGGCTATGAAATATTCAAATGTTCACCGCCTGATGCTGGCTGTGGTCCAGGATCAGGATCTGGACCAGGCATTGCGTACTTTAAAGGAGATGGATATCCCGGTCATACACATGGTCAGCAGTGGAGGTTTTTTAGGCAGACGCAATGCCACCCTGTTGATCGGATTACCGGATGATTTG
>JBDRQK010000284.1:0-2979 GCA_043826315.1 Chloroflexota bacterium | reverse complement strand
CCAAAAGACAGGGTCAGACCATCGCAAAGAATATTCTTTGAAGAGCTTTCCAAGGTATCCGGGAAGGAAATAGGAATTGTTAAATTCAAGAAGCATGCTTAGGTAGCATGTTGCCCAACTAGGGGGAGTTCAACCAAAGGTATATAACCATTTTGATATAAAGAATAACCTGTCAGGTTTTTAACAAGAGGCGATTCCTGGTTTGAATGTATAATACCTCCTTTAGCCAACCTGCAGCCACCTGATTGGAGCATTATCCCCATGGTTTCCCATTCATCCCGGCAGAGAACGGAGCCAGCGTACGTTGAGTTTGTGATCATCGTTTCCTTGATGATGTCACTGACGGCCTTATCCATCGATTCCATGCTACCGGCGCTGTCCCAGATCGGTACCGACCTGGGCGTGCAGAACCCAAACCAGCGTCAATTGATCGTGTCGGTGCTCTTCCTGGGGTTATCCATCGGGCAACTGTTCTTTGGACCTCTCTCGGATAAGACCGGGCGCAAACCTGCCATCTACAGCGGCTATGCACTGTTCATTGCCGGAGCGCTGATCTCGGTATTCGCAACCAGCTTTCCCATCATGCTGACCGGACGTCTCCTGCAGGGGCTGGGCATCGCGGCACCCCGCGCAGTCACGCTGGCACTGGTACGGGACCGCTATGAAGGCCGGGCAATGGCGCAGGTCATGTCTTTTGTGATGACCGTTTTCATCCTGATCCCGATGATCGCACCATCGCTGGGGCAGGCCATCCTGCAGTTTGCCGGCTGGCGCAGTATTTTTGTCTTTTTGATCTTGATGGCTCTCGCCAACCTGACCTGGTTTGCAGTGCGTATGCCGGAAACCCTGGCAGAAGACCGGCGCGCTCCATTTTCACTCACCAGAATCGTGGCTGCCACACGGGAAATTATCGGAATTCGCAGCGCATTGGGTTACACATTGTCAGCCGGGCTGGTGAGCGGAGCGTTCATCGGGTATATCAATTCAGCCCAACAAATCCTGCAGGAACAATATGAGCTGGGGGACCAATTCCCGATCTATTTCGGGGTGATCGCCCTTTCACTCGGGCTGGCTTCCTTTCTCAACGCCCGATTGGTGATGCGGTTTGGTATGCGTTTTCTGGTGCGCTGGTCCCTGGTTATCATCTTTACCCTGGCGTGTGTTGGCTTGAGTGTTGCCATTCTGACCAGCGGTCAACCCCCTTTGTGGTTCTTAATAAGTTACCTGATGCTGACTTTTTTCTGCATAGGAATTCTATTTGGCAATCAGAATTCCCTGGCAATGAAACCCCTCGGGCATCTAGCCGGGATAGGCGCTGCCGTGGTGGGTTCGCTTTCGACGCTGATATCCATGTCGTTGGGTACGATCATCGGGCAGAGTTACAATGGCACTGTCCTGCCTGCAATTGCCGGCATGGGGATCCTGGCGCTCGTGTCCATCTTTGTGGTTCGCTGGGCGGAATCCGGCAAGTGAGCAAGGTGGTTGGAACAGTTCAAACGCAAGCACCCATCCCATGCAGGACGAGATCGAAACAGTTGCACGATCTTTTTATTCGATGACCCGGAAAGAATTGATATATGTCTGCAGATCATCCCAGACCTGTTGAGGCTGGCTTTTTGCTGGAACAAATTGCACCTCAACCATGTAGTAATGATCTGCGCTTTCTGTAAACAAAGCCCAGCGCTGCAAGGTCAGATCGGTCTTTTTTCCATCCACGCTCACCCCCTTTAATTCCCAGGAAACCTGCTCGAAGACATACTGGCTTTCCGGGTTGGAAACCAGCTCATTGACACCGCCCTGATGCAAGCCTCCCCAAGTCAGCGCCAGTCCATAGAGATTGAAATCCGGTTCCACTACTTCTTTGGAAAGCGCCAGGGTGGTGATCTGGTTGTAGAAGGCATAGGTATCGGTATTCAACATGGATAAATCCACTGGATACCCATTCTCCAGCGACCCTTCCAGGAACTGTACCATGACAGGCTGCGAGTAACGTATCTGGCGAACCGGTTGTTCATCCCATGAAAATTTCACCCATTTGTAAAAGAAGATCATGGGAGAGAGATTGGTAGCCTCTTCCTGGAAGAGATCCATGTATTGCATTTGTCCGGTATCGCGCCAGCCGCTTTTGGGCTGGGCTGTTATAAAACCCAGGTTATCGAGAACCAGGTATTCGGTTGGGTCAAGTTTAATGGCATCTGATGGACTGATGTTGATCTGGTATGTGTCCACAGACAAGGGTAGATCGCTTTGGGGGGCTGCAATGGCGATGTGTTGAACCTGTCTTTCGACCTTGTAGATCGTGGTAAGACCCCCGATCAAAGCCCCGGTAAGGCCTCCACAGACCGTCAGGATCGTACCAACCAGCCCGATGATCGCTTTCCGCCTGGTGAGTTCCTGGCTCTTTTTTTCACTGTCCATCGTTACCTCTCCTCACCCTTTTTATTGGATCACACGGAACTGGTCAATATACAACTGGAGATCGTCCCAGGTTTGAATGGATTGACCGGTCATGGGAGTGTACCTGATCTCAATCGTATAAAATGCCTGCTCTGTTTCAGAAACCAGGAACCAATCATCAACCGTGATCGAGGCCGGTTGCCCATCGACCCGAATATTTGCATACGTGCTTGATAGCTGGACAATGATAAAATGGCTGTCTGCCGGGGCAACAATCTGGTTGACCTTCCCTGCCGAATAGCGTGTGTTTAACAAGACCAGGTCAGGCAGGCTGTTGATCCCCAATGCCTCCACCTCGCTTTTTTCGAATATATTAAGGATGACCTGATTGTAAAAAGGCAGCTTCCAGGGTGGAGGTCCATAAAGTTTTTCGCTTAGATCCAAAAACTCACCAGGGATAAGCTTACCGTTGACCGTGGTGCTGCGAGTTGATTCAACCTGGATAGGTTCTCCATAGCGAATGCGGTAAACCGCCTGGTCACAGACTGCCAGGCAAGTGACATGATCCTCTGCCAATTGTTC
>JBDRQK010000283.1:0-3568 GCA_043826315.1 Chloroflexota bacterium | reverse complement strand
CAGCGGTGGTTCGTTTGATGCTTTTTGTCCATTCGGTGCTATTGAAACCATGTGGAAATATGTCACCACACGACAAACATTGTTAAGCACCAACCTGCTCAATTTTTCCATCCTTGGCGGTACGCTGGCAGTAACGTTGGTAGCCGGGCGTGCCTTCTGTGGTTGGATGGGCCCATTGGGAGCAGTGCAGGAAGGGTTGGCAAAGCTAGGGCGGTGGCGGGCGGGAGAAAAAAGTAGCGTTAGAGGCAAACCAGGCAAATTCCTCTTGCCATTGCGATTGCCGGATAAGGTTGACCTCCCGCTACGATATACCAAATTCATCATCTTGGTGCTTATAATCTTAGCCAGCGCATTTGCGGTTTACCCTCCCTTGTACCACTTCTGTCCGGTTCGTGCCGTCTTCAGTTTCAGACTGACCAGCGCTTTACTATGGAGCGTTCTGGTAATTTTTATAATCACTTCTCTGCTGGTGGAGCGAATTTGGTGCAAATATCTTTGCCCGCTCGGTGCAGCATTGGCAATCTTCAATAAAATTTCCCCGATCCGTTTGCATGCAGATTTTGATTCCTGCAACCGCTGCGGGCGTTGTGATGTTGAATGCTCAATGGGTATCAAGGATGTCCCTGATCACCTTAATGATACCGAGTGCATCCGTTGTTTGGAGTGTCTGGAAACTTGTTCACACGATGATGCATTAACATTGCATGTACTGTGATCCAGTAGGATTTTCGTGTAAAATAAGTAAATCTTTGATAAGACTCAGCTTTCATTAGCATTGGTTAATACTTGGATCCCATGCAACAATCCAGGCTTGAAGCTTTATTTAAAAAAATTCACCAATTTGAAAATTTGCCGCGTGAAACATTGGAGCGATTCGCAAAAGTAGCTCTCCCGCGTCATTTTGACGCAGGTCAGGTGATATACATTGAAGGCGAACCAGCTGAAAAAGTTTATTTACTGGAGCAAGGCTGGGTAAAAGCCACACGTATTTCAGGCGATGGGCGTGAACAGGCAATGATGTTTTTTAGCTCGGGGGAGATATTCGGTGATATTGCCATATTTGCAGAAAAGGAATATCCGGGCACAGTAGTGGCACTTGAAGAAGTGGATTTGTGGGTCATCCCTGCCAACGAATTTAGGGCATTGGTGGAACAGGATATTGTGCTGGCGATGGCTATTATTCAGCGGTTGAGTGATCGTGTGCTGCACTATATCGGGCTGGTCGAAGATCTTTCCTTGCGGAATGTTGAATCCCGGCTGGTCAACACCCTGCTGCAGCATGCGGAAACCTGTGAGGGTCAGTTGGTTGTACCGCGCCGCAACTGGACGACTTTCGATGAGATGGCAATCCGCCTGGGTACCGTGAGGGATGTTCTCAGCCGTGCTTTTAAAACATTGGAAGCTGACGGACTTCTCGAAGTAAAGAGGCACCAAATTATCTTGTTGGATCCAAAAGAATTGGCTCGTCGTGGAAATTTGTGAAATATAACACGACTATTGTCGTATACAAGATCTAGAGCAGTTTGTACAATAGGTGTAAGTTGATTTTTATGAGGCACCTTGATACACAAATTGCAGAAACCCCCAGACATATTAATACGATCCGAGATACTTACTCAATTTGCATCAGATGAGCGGATTGCAAATATAAACCTGCGCGTCGGTGTTGTTAATGGGATTGCACACCTTGCGGGTGTCGTCTCTTCGATCGAGATACGCTCAGCAGCAGCCGATCTTGCCAGTGATGTGCAAGGCGTACGAGGTGTGGTTAATCGTATTGAAGCCCCGGGAGCACCCAGTCCCGGAAGATCTATCAACCTCATTCTTGAAAGTGATAAGGAAAATATTGATTATGAATAAAGTACTTAATAAATGGTTTCGACAGATCCACCGCTGGATCGCAATACCAACTGCACTTTTGATCCCGATCGCAGTGGTGATCAAGCTGGTTGGAAGCCAGGAAGTCATTGCTGCATGGGAAAGATTAGATAAGGTTCCTTCGATCTTGATGCTTTTCATGGCAATAACGGGTTCATATTTGTATTTGCTCCCTTATATCTCTAAAGGGATCCGAAAGAAGAAACAAGCACAAACTCAGAAGGAGACAACTGTAAAAATATATGAAAATCACCAAAGTATTTAATATAGAAGAGATCCCTAACCCGCATTTTATCAGTGTGCGTCAATTGCACGTCAGTGAGCAGGCACAATTTGAGCACCTGGTTCTCGAACCAGGACAGGAACAGAAGAAGCACATCACTTATACAAATGTTTACCTGTATGTGTTGGAAGGGAAAGGAGTTTTGGAGGCAGGATCTGAGACGATTGATCTATCCGCTGATATGTTGGTGGAAATGCCCCCGGAAACACCTCACCGTTTGGTCAATAATGGTGATACACGCTTGCGCCTGTTGAACATCAAAGCGCCGCGTGCAACGGAAACCACGCATGTTGTTATGGAACAGAAGGATTAAAGATTATGAAAAAGAGATCCATAATGAACAAGATTGCAGCCATTCTGACATTTGTGATTGGTGCAATGGCGATTTTTGCCGGCGGACAAGTCATCTTAGGTATTCTTCCTGACTATTATGTTATTGATTGGCTCCCAATTTATAACTTTGTGATTGGTATTGCTTCAGTCTTATTTACGGCTGTTGTTATCTGGAAAAATACCCGACTGGCACTACCAGCAGCCATTGCAACCTTCAGCATGAACGCCATTGTGATGGTCGTATTGCAGACAGCTTACCGCGCAGTGGTTGCTACCGATAGCATCAAAGCCATGACAGTTCGTCTGGTTGTTTGGATGATCATATTGATCCTGCTGTTAGTGCAGCGAGCAAATGATAAAAAAACAAGGAGATTCAAATTGAAAGGAAACCACAAGATCGGAATATTTTTATCTTTTCTTGGAATTCTGGCAGGATTATTGTGCCTGTATTTCCTGGCTGACACTTACAATACGGTCATCCACACCCATTTCAATGCCGGGCAGTGGGAAGAAAGCAATACCGTTCGATTCGTATATGCCATTCTTGGCTGGCTGGGAACTGCAGCTGGCGCATTATCCGTCTCTGTATTGTGGGGGTTCCTGAAGAAAAAAGACTGGGCATGGTTTTGGGGAGCAGTAGCGTCAACAATTCTCCTGCTGGCAGGATTTTTCCCGATGATCCCGGCTGCTGATAGCAATTTACCTGTTCCCACCCTTTGGGTATTTTTACTGGCAGCCATTATGTGGTTTGGAATGCTTTTCATCGGTGGGGTTGAGAAGAAGATCATTGCGCTGACTTTCTTTGCAGGGCTCGCTTATGTACTTACCTTCATTGATGGTGTGGCACCGATATCTAAATTCCAAACAACATTCCAGTCAGCAGAAACATTCGTCCAGAACCCAAATACCTTTTGGAACGGTATGTATGTCATTTCGCAACAGGTCAACTGGTGGGGTGCAGCAGCCTGGGCGATCTTTATATTTGGTGCGCTCAAATTGAAATCATGGGCGATCCCAGTGGGTATTTTTGCTGCTGTCATGTCAATGATAGGTGGTTACCCCATGGGTATCCAT
>JBDRQK010000282.1:0-6359 GCA_043826315.1 Chloroflexota bacterium | reverse complement strand
GAAAAGCCCTCTTGAAACATTTCGGATCAGTTGATATGATAAAGGCAGCCACCTCGGATGATCTTTCTGTTGTACCGGGTATTACCCTGCGTTTGGCTGAAAGTATCAAAGCACATCTCGAGTAAAAACTTTTATTGAATTGAGGAATTATGTTATGGCAGGCAAGAACTCTAAGAAAACCGTAAATAAAGCTACTACAAAACCAAAGATAGACCGGGAACAACGCCGGGTTAGAACCATGAGTTATATATTTTTAGGAATTTCCATCGTCTTGATACTATCCATGATCCTTTCTGCAGTCGCTCAATATTGATCGACAAATGATATAATTAAATAGCGCGGCAGAGCTTGCCGCGCTATTTGTCGCCAATCGATCGGATCTATTGCCATTGGCGATTGATGTAGATGAAGGATGAGGCATGCTGGATAAACTTAAAGGAATTGAAGATCGATATGAAGAACTCAACCGCTTACTGATGGAAGTGGGGGATGATTATCAGCGTGCGGCTGAATTAAACAAGGAACGCATCGACCTTGAGCCGATCGCTGAAAATGCGCGCTTATATCGTAAAAACTTGACAGATCTGGAGCAGGCTCGTGCCATGTTGGCAGAGGCACCAGATCCGGAAATAGTAGAGTTGGCTCGGGCTGAGGTGGATGAACTTTTACCACTCATTGAATCCCTCGAGAATGAGATTAAACGTATGCTGGTACCCAAAGATCCACGTGATGATAAAAATGTGATCATGGAGATCCGGGCCGGGACAGGCGGTGACGAAGCTGCCTTGTTTTCCGCAGATCTTTTTCGTATGTATTCTCGATATGCAGAGCGTGAAAATTGGAAGATAGAAGTTTTATCGCAGCATGATATTGGTATTGGAGGATTCAAGGAAATAACATTTCTGATCAAGGGGTTTGGGGCTTACTCAAAGTTAAAATTTGAATCTGGTGTCCATCGTGTCCAGCGAATACCTACGACAGAATCATCCGGACGAATCCATACTTCCACTTCAACAGTAGCAGTTTTAGCAGAAGTTGAGGAAGTGGATATTGACATCCCGGCATCTGATGTGCGTATCGATGTATATATTTCTGCAGGAGCAGGTGGTCAAAATGTTCAAAAAAACTCCACTGCTATCCGGATAACCCACCTTCCAACCGGTATGGTGGTTGCATGCCAGGATGAGCGATCACAGCTTCAAAACAAGCTGCGAGCCATGACGATCTTGAGAGCAAGATTGTATGAGATGGAAGAAGAAAAGCTTCGCACAGAGCAAGATGAATCGCGCAGGTTGCAGGTAGGCACCGGGGAACGCTCAGAAAAGATCCGCACTTATAACTACCCTCAATCCCGGGTAACGGATCATCGTATAGGGCTGTCTTCCTACAATCTTCCATCCATTATGGAAGGCTATATTGATGAATTCATTGAGGAGCTTGCTTCCACAGATGAATCTGATCGCCTTGCGGTTGCTGGTGATTACAGCCAGGATGAAGATTAAAAACAAAATCGGGAGCAGAACTTGAAGCCCCCGATTTTTTATCTTGGTTGAGGTTTTACTAATTCTGGCAGGAATGTCTCAGGCGTCTAAGATACATCAACAAGCCAAATGGCATGAAAGCCAATAAACTCGAAGCACAGGGGAGATTGGGAGTAGCTATTGGAACAGAACCTTTCCCGGAGTTGGATGCTGGTGTGGATTCTGGAGTGTATGTAGCTGGGATTTCGATGGGTAGGCTGGTCACATCGCCATCCACCACCTCGTAAGCAATTCCGTCAGAGAGGGCGATCACCCGTGGACCGAGTGCAAATGCTGCTGCTAGAATAGGGCGTGCAGCGCTCAGAGCAAAGTAATCCTCAGAAAGGAAGGACACCCGGGTTGTTTTCATGTTCTCTGGATCAAAACCAGTGTCTATCCAGACTCCACTGCGATTAATAAAAGTATGCGCGCCAATAATTTTGATAATCTCGCCACTGCTTTCATATGGAGCAGCTGCAGTTTCTGCTTCAGTCATTTTGCCTTCCTCAGCAGCTCTATCAACTGCAGAAGCGCCATAAGCAGGGGCGGCAGGAGCAGTGGCCATCATACTATACTGCTCATTTGCGATCTTTTGTTGTTCAGCAGCTCCCAGGGGCATATCTTCCGTTACAAGGTAGGATGTGTATGGCGTAACAATCCCATAGCGGATGCTTAACCTTACGATCTGCTCAATGCTTTCCTGATCTGGGCCATGTAGACGGATCTGGTTCAGTAAATAACCGATCTTTCGTGTTGCCCACAAGCGTGGCAGGTTTGAAACAATAGGATCATTCGAGTTCAGTAGGAAGACTTGTTCGGAAAAATTAAAAGTCTGGGTTTGACCATTAATTTGTCCTTTGAGAGTGATATTGGTTGTGCTGGATCCGGAGTAGCGCCCTGTTACAACGATCTGTGAACCTGCAAAAAGATCAGGTAATGGAGATGGGTAAATGTCATATGTATCTAAATTGCCGAAATCCAGTGATAAATTGGTCAATACAGGTGTGCTGATCTTGGAATAAAACGCAGATAAAACCTCATCCAGCCTGTCTCCTGGCTTTACATAGGTGCTGTTACCGTGATGCTCCTGGGTCAGTGAATCAAGCAGATAGGTATCCACGTCATAACCAACACCAAAGGCAAACAATCGCAGGTCTTCCGGTGCGCTGCGGGAAAAATTGTTTATGATCTTTGTGCTATCTATCTCGCCTTCGGTTGGTAGACCATCGGTCAGGAAAATGATATAGGTTGGATGCTCACCATTGCTCATAGCAGCGGCTTCAAGCAAGGCCCGGTTGATATCCGTACTGCCAACCGCGCTCTGTCTGTTGATCCAATCTATGGCAGTACTGGCCTCTTGGGCTGGCCGTAAATTTCTGGCGAATGTTTCGACAGAAGTACTGAAACTGACGATGTTGAACCGATCCTCCTGGTTCAGATTCCCGAGGATATATTTCAAGGCTTCCTGGGCTTGTTGAAATTTCTCTCCTTCCATACTCCCGGAATGATCCAGAACAAGGATAATGTCCTTTGCAATTCGATTTGAAACTGCATCAGGTCGTGGCGCTAGCAGCAGCATGAAAAAGCCATCCGGATCAGCCAGGTATGCAGGATCCCGGTAAGTAAGCAAATGAAAAGCCTCGCTTTCTCCGATCGAGTAGAATAATGTAAAATCTGCATCCGGGGTCAGGTTGCTGGCTTCATAGCTGGTTGTTACGTGACCTTTATCGAAAAATATTGTATCTATATTATGAGTGGGGGAATAAGCAGTCCGGATGGATTCTTTACTTGAGGAAATATCCACTTTTATGGTTACAGAATCAAGTGGCCAGACTGAGAACTTTTCAGTATTCAATGGATAGGAGTATTTGATCAGTCCATTATCAGCAGTCAGGACCTGGGAATATTCGAGTTCGATGCGACGTTCGCCCTGTGGAGGAATTGGGAATATGTGTGCCTGTACAGCACCTCGTCCCACATATTCCAATAAAGCCGGATCCCGCAGGTTGGTAACTATCTCTTCGTATTTCAAACGGGCTTGGGTAGCATCCAAAACTTGACCATCAACTGGTTTAGCGTTGATCCACAAAACGAAATTACTTACCACAGCATCTTGTGGGATTGGGAAAACGTAGGTACCTTCCACCTGCCAATCATTGGGATTGTAGAAGACCTGGTCAACGCGAGTAACAGCTATTTGGTCTTTGATGGTTACGGTAACATGGTGGTACCGAATGGCTAATTGTGCCATGGGTGGTATGGTTGATGGACAACCGGTCGGGGGGCAGATGATCGGATCAGGAATAATGATTCCATCTGCCAGAGCAGGACTAGGTATTAGAGAGATCACAAAAATCAATAAAGCCGGTATGGTAAATAAACGTTTATTCATTTAATCCTCCTGTGAAAGAACTTTCCAAATTATGGTAGGTAGGGATTAGAAAGCTATCTCCTTTGGTACATTAACAACCTAAATCCATGGTTGATAATCTGGAAAATCTTGGTCAAACTGGTTATTAATTGACGGACGAATTCCGATTTCGAAAAGTTCCATTGTATAATCTCTTTATTCAAGAAATTCACGCTTATCATGAAAATTAATATTAATGAAATTGCTTTCCAATTGAGAGAGATGTCAGATACTGCTGTATTGGATGCCCAGGTTCTTCTGGCACATTTAACAGGACAAACCCGTTCCTGGGTGCTGGCCCACCCTGAAATGGAGCTGACCCCTGATTTGAATAAGAAGCTTGATGAATCACTTGCCCGCATGAGAAGTGGAGTTCCACTACCGTATATCATTGGTTCCTGGGAATTTTATGGATTGGAAATGATCATCTCACAAGATGTGCTCATTCCACGCCCTGAAACGGAACTACTTGTTGATAAAGCTTTGGATTGGCTGCGGAAAAACCCGACCTGTCGCCGGGTTATTGATATTGGAACAGGTTCTGGTTGCATTGCTGTTGCCCTGGCAAATGGGATCCATGATTTACGGGTCATCGCAACAGATATCTCTGATAAAGCGATTAATGTCGCCAGGAAAAACGCAAATAGATTCAATGTTTCCGACAGGATTGAATTTGTGTGTTGTAATTTATTTCCTGCAAAATTAGAGGGTATTTGGGACAAGCTCTCATTTCAATCGGGTGAAATACCTTCAGAAAAACATCTGATTGTAGCCAATCTGCCTTATATTCCCACCTCAATATTAAAAGGTTTGAAAGTATTCGGACGTGAACCAGATTTGGCTTTGAATGGCGGGAAGGATGGATTGGATGTTATTCGGAAATTTCTTGAGAAAGCGCCCGAATATTTGAAGAAGGGCGGGATGATCCTGATGGAGATAGAAGCTTCGCAGGGTTTGTCAGCGCTTTCCCTGGCTTATGATCGATTTTCTCGTGCGGTAATCCACTTACATCAGGATTTATCTGGAAGGGATAGGGTTCTGGAAATTAGTCTCTAGGATGGGGAGATATTTTTTTTGATCAAGTGGGTGGAATTTGTTTTAAGACATAGAAATACTCGGCTTGTGTTTTATTGCCTTGCCAATGAACGTTATTTCTGATGAAGGGGTATTGGTTTTGGTTAATGATAATGGAAGTAGAATTTAATTAAGCTAATGGCCAGGTTGGAAGAATATCAATTGACAGCGGATCAATATGACCAAGTGCAAAGCGGTAATAACCAGCGGAAGCGATCATGGCGGCATTATCAGTACATAATGAAAGGGGAGGAATATTGACTTGGAATTCAACCTGATCCAGGAATGCCTGCCTCAAACACAGGTTGGCGGATACGCCTCCTGCGATAAGGATCTGTTTTGCTCCGTATTCCCGTGCCGCATTCATTGTCTTGGTGAAAAGCACATCAACAACTGCTGCTTGAAAACTGGCAGCCAGATCATTTACCGGTAGTGGGGAACCTTGTATTTCTGAATTTCCAGAGACTTTTTCGAGCTCTTGTACCTGCCGAAGCACGGATGTTTTTAATCCGCTGAATGAAAAATTCCAGGTTCTTTCCATCCAGGCACGTGGAAAATTGAACGCTGTCGGGTCTCCTTGTTCGGCAGCGGACTGGATGGAAGGACCACCTGGGTAACCAAGACCTAAAATACGGGCAACTTTATCAAAAGCCTCACCTGCTGCATCATCCAGTGTTACACCGAGGTGTTGGTATGTAAGATGATCACTCATCAAATTAAGTTCGGTATGCCCACCGGAAACCAACAATGTCATCAAGGGAAATTGTGGTTCGTTATTGTTTTCAATCCCAGGTTGAGAAATCCACGCAGAGTACAAGTGACCTTCGAGATGATTGATTCCCAATAAGGGTAAATTGGATCCCAATGACAATCCCTTTGCCATATTCAAGCCCACCAGCAAAGAGCCAGCCAGTCCCGGTCCACGTGTAGCTGCAATGGCGTCCAGGTCTGAAAGGGTCATATGAGCTTCAGCCAGGGCTTTTTCTACTACAGGTACACCAGAAAGAAGGTGCTGACGGGAAGCGACTTCAGGAAAGATTCCTCCGAAGCGTGCGTGCATGTCCATCTGAGAACTTACTGCGTTACTTAAAACTATGTGACCATTTTCAACAATGGCTGCAGCGGTTTCATCGCAGGAGCTTTCAATTGCCAGAATGCGTGCAGGGGAAAGACTCATAATTTGCCTAATTCCTCCACTTTTTCATGGGTATTACGAGGTCGAGGGGGTACTCTGCCAGAATTTCACATTTTCCATCCGGACGAACCCAGAATGTATCTTCCAACCTGACTCCAAGATTTTCTTCCGGGTAATATAATCCAGGTTCAATCGTGGCGACCACGCCAACTGCCAGCTG
>JBDRQK010000281.1:0-6780 GCA_043826315.1 Chloroflexota bacterium | reverse complement strand
TTGGTTTCATGGCTAGAATGGATGCGATCGCCACGCATTGTTTTTGACCTCCAGACAGTTCGGATGGTCTCTGCTCCCTGAGCTCTTCAAGTGCAGTGGCTTTCAAAGCCCAGTCTGTTCGCTGCCTGACCTCTACTTCATCAAGACCCAGGTTGCGAGGACCGAATGCCACTTCGTCTTCCACTCGCAAATGAAAAAGCTGGGAGGACGGGTTCTGCCAAACGATACCGGCTTGCTGTGCCATCTCCTGCAGTTCACAGCTCTGGGTGTTCAGACCGTTGACTTCAACCAGGCCTGTGAATCTGGCTGAAATGGATGCGGGGATCAACCCGCTCAAGACATAAGCCAGGGTGCTCTTGCCGCAACCCGATGGTCCCGTGATCAGAACGAATTCTCCCGCCTGGATCTCCAGATTGATATCCTGCAGAACCGCTTCCGCTCCATAATAAACAGACACATCCCTGGCAAGTATCATGCGTTTTCACGCTCCAATTCCAAAATGTTAGCTTGTGGCCAACGCATTAAGGCTTTTGCCAGCAAGGATGGGCGGATCACGATGCATGCCAGTTGATAGCAGCAGGAGTCAATCAGGCTGAACCCGCTTGTCAATCCTTCCCCATGTTCGAATTCATAAGGTCCGAGCTCATCCACAATCAGGAGCTGGCAGGCATCGATCGACTGCAGGACTTCATTTCCCCAGCGTACAACCTCCGGGTCGAGCTTCCAGGCGCGCGTGGAAAGACCTGTTTCTTCGTTCTCGTACTTCAGGGCGAGCCGGCGCTGCGACCCACTGCGCAAATCCAGGAGATCGATACCCCACTTAACCCCGTCCTTGAATACAGGGGGTGAAACCAGGCCGGCAACAGACAGATTCATGGGGCGCGCTTCTTCCACCAGCTGCAGGCACCAGTGGGTCTTGCCACATCCACTCGGACCGCTGACCAGAAGCTGTTGGCAGGTATCGTTATCGGGGTTTAAAAGTATCGACAGGAGTTCTTTTTGTGAGTTTCTCAGCACCGTAGACAAAATGTCTGCTCCTTTCCAATTTCATCCCGTAAGATCGGGATTTCGGGAGGCCGAAGTGTTTCCACTGTGACCCTGATCCCCTCCATGGAGAGGATTGTCTGGTTGACCATGGCTTGCAGCTTTAGGTCAGCCAGATCGGAGATGTAATTCAGCCGGTTCTTTTACATCCGGAAATTTCTCCTCAAAAACAAATCAAATAATAACTCATTACCCCCTTCACCACAACCACCGCATGGGGCATTTTGTTCTAATACTTTTGGGTGATGGCAGGGTTTCCCTGCCAGTTCTTTTTGAAAACATTCTGTGGTTAGCTTATTTTTTAAGATCATCTTTTACTTTTTTAATTTCATCCATTACATCCAATTCTGATTTAAGTTCATCCGTAAGAGATGAGAGATATGATTTGAGGTTTCGAACGAGCTTGCCTGTTTCGCGAGCCATACGTGCCAATCGTTCTGGTCCCAGCACGATGGCAGCCAGCAGGAAAATTATGACCAGTTCATTCATCCCAATGCCAAGAATGCTATCCATTTTTCTTTCCTCCAGCAACTGCAGCCAGGATAATACTGATCACATATAAACCCATTAAAGGCAGCATGACAAGCCCCATGTTAACCGGGTCAACGGTGGGTGTTACTGCAGCTGCCACGACAGCCATGCTGACAACTGCATATCGCCAACCTCTGGCCAACTGCCTGGCGTTTACGAACTTCAACTTGGCCAGGAACATGACCAACAGAGGCATTTCGAAACATAAACCGATCCAAAACATCAGGTTGGTAATGAATTGGAAATAATTCTGGGGGCGCACCTGTGTGCGTATGTCCATGAAATTTACCAGGAATGGCACAGCTGATGGGATCATTACAAACCAGGTGAAAGCCACCCCGGCAATAAAAAGGACGGATGCAAATGGAACTCCTATGAGCAACCATAACTTCTCACGCTGATTAAGGCCTGGCAGCAGGTAACGCATTACCTGATAAACGATCACCGGCATGCTCAGGATGATACCCCCCAGGAGAGCCACCCGCATGAAGATGGCCATATTCTCTGTAATTTCTATTGAGACCAGGGCTGAAAGCCCTCCCAAAGGAGTAGCCAGGTAATCGATCATTCTTTGGGCAAAAATAAAACAGATGGCAGTTGCGATTATGACAGCTATGAATATCTTGAAGATACGCTGCCTTAGCTCGTTTAGATGTTGCAACAGTGGTTGTGAACTTTCCAGTTCGACACTGGCTTTGCGATGCGCACGACCAAATGCGCCGAGAACATCACGCCAGCGACGCTTTTTGTTCACGGTATGTGCTTGTGCTGATTTCAAACTTGTGGATCATCCTTTGTTTGGTCTATTGGTTCATTGCTTTCCCCCGTCTTTTCTTTTTCATCCTTTCCAGTTAAACCGGAACGAAATTCACGGATTCCTTTTCCCATCTCACCGGCTATTTTACCAATCCGACCTACACCAAAAAGCAGCACGATAATTAGAAAGAGAATGATCAATTCGGTTGTACCCAGGTGGAACATAATTTACTCCTTTTAAAGGTCTTTGGATAATCTGAAAGTTTCTGGTGTGGTGATTTCAATCTTCAGTTCCCGGATGTACCGGTCACCATCTCGATTTTCTATGACATTGCTTGACAGACCGATCTCGATATTCATTTTTTTTAAAGATTTGATCTGGCTTACGTGGAATTCGAGATAATTGTACTCCTCATTTATCTCGTAATTATTGTTTCCGCTCTTTTCAAAGAAATTCTTCACAAGGGCTATATCTTTCCCAAATACTTTTGCGTTCTTAAGAAAATAGTCGGTCTGGGAAAAATACATTGTTTTTGGAATGGGTCGATAGGAATTCTGTTGATAGATCTGCCCGGTGTTCTTGTTCTCCAGCGAGCAGTAATGCACACCCAGCTTCATCCCGGACTCGATCACGTACTCCACCAGGTCCAGACAGACCTCCTCGCTTCCGGCGATCGGCAGCCCACCCCCATATTCATAGTTATAAAGAACCCGGTACGGCCTGGCTTTGATCTTGTAACCCTTCTCCTTATAGACCTCGGCGTTGTGGAGCGGGAAACAGAATTCCAGCAGGTTAATGCCGGAGATCTCCAGGCGCTCCAGTTCATTGAGAACGGTTTTCATCTCCTCCAGCGTCCCCGGCAGGACGGGCATTTCAACCATCACATGGGGAATGTACTCGCGTGCCAGGGCGATCTGGTCGAAGGTATTGTGTTGCCCCTTTGCCAGGTCGTGCATGCGGATGCTGAAGCGGATCTCGTCCAGCTGTGCCTCCTTCAATCCCTGGAGTGTCGTGCGCTCCACATGGTCTCCGCTGGTGTACAGCCGGGTGTAAGCACTTGGGAAGAGCTCCCGGGCTTTGTTAAAGAAACTGATCGTCTCTGCTTTGTAAAGCAGCGGCTCCCCACCTGTCAAAGCCAGGTGCTTGAGATGTTGATTGGAAGCGTACAGGGAATCCAGTTCCGCCAGTGTGTCCCGTGTGTTCTCAAGGTAGAATTCATAATCTTCCTGGTTCGGGTTGAAGCAGTAAAAGCAATCCCGATGGCATTTTAGGGAAACAAAGAGCGTTGCTCTTTCCATGCCGATGTGGCATGTCTGGCAACCCTCTGAGATGCTGTTGATAAACAGGCTCTTGTAATCATTTCTGATCACCGCCCCCTTCTTGCTGAGTCCGGTCATCCTGGTTCTGGTTTGTGCATCCGTCTCCGCCGTGTCGATCTCAATTCCACTCTGGCGGACCTGTTCCATGTAATCCTGGTAGATCTTCAAGTATTTTCCAACGTATGTGCGTAAGGCTGGATTATGGATGGTTGCCAGGCTGGTTTCGTTGATCTCAATCTTCATCTTGTTTTACCTCGTCTCTGGCAGGCATGTCTTGTCTTAACCCAGGTGGATACAAGGACCCGAATGGGTTTTCCTTCCTGAATTCGCATAACGGGCACAAGCTGGTTTCCTCCCGTTCGGCTGTCAAGATTCCACAGCGTGAACATTTAACCAGGCTGCCTGCCTGGAGTGTGACGGTTTCTTCACTGAAGATCTGTTTAAAACTTGGGTTTCGATCGATCGTGATGGCTGATGGTGCACAGACATGCACGCAAATTTCGCAAGCTGTGCATAGGCGTCCCTTAAAATCCAGGCTGAAGACTGAATCATCTTCATTTTTCTTGAAATGCAACGCACCTGTCGGGCAGGCACGTGCACAAACTCCGCAGGCAGTACAAGTCTCTGAAACCGAGAGAAAGGCGAAATCCAGTTCATCCAGCAGGAGAATATCCGGCTTGGTGGGGGCAGGCAAATGCTCGATAGCGGCTAATGTTCGCAGGTGGTTGCGCCCGGGACCACGGTTTCCGGTTGTCTGCCCGGTATCCATACTGCGCGCCAGGGTAACCTTCCCTTGCTGTGCCAGCATACGGAACATATCACGCCGTGAAAGAGGCGGGTTTGCAGCTTCCCACAACGGACGTTCGCACGGGCTTTCCAGTTCCGGGAGGCAGTTCAGTATCCCGTCTTTTTCCCAACCTTTCAGGAGAAGCTGAGCCTGCTTAACCTGTACTTCCACTTGCCTGGAGAGGCTTCCCCATTCACAGCCGGGGCAGGCATCCATTCGTACCAATAAGTGCTCAATTCCCATGGCTGCCAGGGCAAGGTAGGTTCCACTGCCAAGTCCAGCCAGGCAGCCCTTAATACGTATACCCGTACTTTCGTTATCGCTTCCATGCATTGCCTGTGGATTTTTGGCGCATACTAGTTCTAGCAGGTTGCCTTCCAGGTGCATGGCAGCTTTCAGGAGCGAGGCTACCGGATCATCCGCCTCATAAGCACCAGCAGGGCATGCTACCAGGCATGCCAGGCATTTCACGCATTTTTCCGTGTCCAGGCTGGGCGGTTTGCCGGGTGTGATGGCGTTCGCCGGGCAAAGTTCAAAACAGGCTTCACAGCTTGAGAAGCGGTCCTGGCTGTACAGGCAGCGCTTGATATTCAGCTTCACATTGGAATGGTCAAGGGATGAGAACCGCTCTGCCGCTGAAAAAAGGCTCAATTCTTCTTCCTCTTGGGTATTTTGGCACCCAGGCTGTCTGCCAGGGCGAACAAGGTTCCCCGAATCAGTTTTGCCTGGCCGCTGTAGAAATCTGTGACAGCGTATTCTTCCACCATTTCACACCAGGCTGGTACCCATTTCAACATGTGTTCCGTGATGAATCGGCGAATTGCTTGTAATAACTGCTCCAACCTCTCTGTATCGTTCTCTTCCAATGCTTTCAAACAAAGGTTGGAAAGAAAAGAGAGGAAGGAAAGCTCTAAGCCAACATGGTCATCCGGTTCTTTATTTAATTTGTCAATTTCAAGTCCAAAATCGAAATACCATTTACGGACTTGAATGGTTTGTTCCTGGAACAGCAGCTTCTCGCGGCTCAGGTGTACGGACTCCCAGGGTGGTGCCAGGATTGTACCAAGCCCGATGAACATGCGGTTATAGTCGGATTTCAAAGCTTCAAAGTTGGCAGTGGGGATTCCCTTGCGCCAATCCTCGGACCATTTCTGCAATTGCTCAATCCCTTCAGTGATATCCTTATGATCAATGATGAGTGGAAAATCATCAAATACATTCTCTTCTACCAGGGAATCTAACCACTCCTTGTCCGGGTAACTATAGATGGCTTTTCCCAGCAGGGCGAATACGATCTCCCGACCTGCAAAAATATCTGACCACTCCGGTGGAATGGGTTGTGTAACGATTGGGGATGATTCAGGCACTATTTTTCCTTTTTTTACAGAATTTTTTGATTGTTGTGTTCCTAGGCGCTGCGTTTATGCTTTCTCCACCATTGTAATGCAACAAATGGTATTCCAACCAGTGACAACAAAACTCCCAGGTAAGTGATGAATGTAATTACCTGGGCAGTGGTTACACCGAGGAGAGTCAGCCGGTTCTTCATCTGAACCATAAGGCTTGGTTCCCATACGGCTGGAACAGGAGATTCGCTCATGGTTTGGAAGGCTTGCACCGTGAGTGGATCGAAGGTCACCGGGGCTGGCAGGATCGGACTCGACAGGGAAAGCAACTGACCTCCGGACATCACCACGGGTTGCCAGGACTGATCCGAGCTGACACTGGCTTCACCGGAAGCCAGGTATAACCAGGCAGCTTCACCCGGTAAGAACTCGAGGGCAAATTTAGCCTGGTCCAGTACGATTTCAAATCCAGCAGCTGAAATTGTCAGCATCGTACCGTCTCCAGCCTCACCCCACAACCAGCCGCGCGTCAGGGTCATGTGTTGCGTCCCGAGGCTGACCTGCGTCTCTGCTGGAATGATGACCTGCCCGGAACCCCACGGGTAATTCCGGGTTCCCGGTTGGGGCAGGAGTTGAAAATCGTAACCTTCAGGTTTATCTGCAGCGTTTTCAAGACTTTGGACCTGGCTGTAGAAACCCGGTGCAGAAACTGTGATCGTGGCAGTCACTTCCGGTATTCCGTACATGTTGAATTTGCCTGTGTCGGGTTGTATACTGCTGCTTTGAGATGTATCAACCACGCTGACCCACGCGAAGGGTAGCCATTCGTTCTCCACACCCGTGACCTTGCCCTGGATGGAGGCTTGCCGGCTGGTCGTTAGTTTCAGCCTGACACTCCCTGCTCCATCTGGACGCAGGTCAACTTCCTGCACATCGGCTGCCAGGGATTGCATGTTCAGCGCTTCTGGATTCGCAAACACCAGGTAGGGACCGATC
>JBDRQK010000280.1:0-6371 GCA_043826315.1 Chloroflexota bacterium | reverse complement strand
CCCTGTTCTCCTTCATAATCTGCATCCGAAGCGCTGGCTAGAAAGGCTGTCACCTGCTGGGGGAGGCTGTCCGTCATTTTTTCCACGCCTAACACCATAGCAGATTCCATCTCCCCACATGCAATTGCCATCAATCCACTTCGGAAAGCTGCAGAACCAGATGCGCAAGCAGCTTCCACTTTAACTGCTTCCACCTGCCGTAAGCCGCTCCAGTCTGTAATTAATGCCCCCAGGTTATTTTGTTGGTCGATCATGCCAGAAAGCATGTTGCCGATGAACAACCCATCGCAGGTCATCCGATTTGCATCTTCCAAAGCAGATATTATGGCATCACCAGCAAGGTCACGTAAGGAACGCTCCCAATGTTCATCGATCTTTGTTTGGCCGATCCCCAAAATGGCTACCTTGTGCATATTTCTCCTGGATATGTTATTAATTATGAAGTGATTTTACCCGAGTAAGTGGCACCCTTGCAAGGTGGCTTGTTTGGAGATATTCTTACACAGGAATGAATTTATAAGATTTTTCAAGATTGCATGGTCAGCCTGGGGAGGGTATGATTCTACTATCATGAAAAACGCATACAAGAATGATTTATCTAAAGAAAGCCTTTTCCGGAATGAAATATTTAAAGAATTGGCAAAACAAGGTCCGGTAGGGTTGAAATCTGAGGCTTTTATGTGTCAGCAAAATGTCAGGTTGAAATTTCGGCAGCAGAAGTCCAGTGGGGCTGCCTGGACCCTGACTGGCAATATTCATCTTAATGCGCACAATTATTCCATAAATACTCATCCTGATAACCCTGCTATGCTAAGTCTGATAGTGCATGAAGTTCACCATTTACGCCAGGGTCTTCTTACCGCGCTGTCAGTTTATGGAGAATTGGATGCCTGGCAGGTGGGGTTTAATTTTTTCCAGAGCATGACTGGTTCACAGTTAAACCCGATCCTGCGAGAGATATTAGAACTCCCGCTTTGTTTTTCGCGGGATGTGTTAAGACAGGCTTCTAAATTAATGAAGACTTACTCTCCAGGTTATCGTATTGATCTCCTGCCGCTCTATCCCATTCCAAGGGAGATCGCTTGGTGGGTGACCCGAAAAGAACCTGAAATCTCTAGATCAAATTGCTGACTATCGATAGCAAGATGCCGCCTGCGATCACGCTGCCAAGTTGACCCGCAGTATTTGTACCCATTGCGTGCATGAGGATAAAGTTTTCCTGATCTTCATCTAAAGCCATTCTAGCAGACAACCTGCCTGCCATCGGAAAAGCGCTGATCCCAGCTGCGCCTATGAGGGGGTTTATCCGCCCTTTGCTTAAGACACACATCAATTTGCCAAATAAAAGACCTGCAACCGTATCAATTACAAAAGCGAATAATCCCAACAAGAGGATCTGAATGGTGGCTAGGGTGAGGAAGCTGGAAGCAACCATTGTTGAGCCAATGGTTAATCCAAGAAAAAGTGTTGCAATATTAATGATCTCATTTTGTGCCGCCTTACTTAGACGATCAACAACACCTGCTTCGTTGAGAAGATTTCCCAGCATGAGCATGGATATAAGCGGGGTTGCATCGGGAACAAGCAGACCGACGGCTAAGGTGAGGAGAATTGGAAATGCAATTAAAACCTTTTTAGAGATCGGGCGCGGAGCGTAATCCATACGGATCATACGCTCTTTCCTGGTAGTCAGCAAACGCATAACAGGAGGTTGAATGATGGGGATGAGACTCATATAAGAATAGGCAGCAACTGCGATGGGTGCCAGCAAAGAAGGTGCTAATTTGGTGGCAACATAGATGGAGGTGGGACCATCTATTGCACCGATCACACCAATGGAAGCAGCTTCATTCAATGGAAATCCCAAGGCAACTGCCAGGATGAGTGTGGCAAAGATACCAAATTGTCCGGCTGCTCCCAGAAGAACTAATTTGGGTTGAGCCAGCAAAGGGCTGAAGTCGATCATAGCACCAACGCCGACAAATATTAATAATGGAAACAACTCTGTGCTTATACCTATTTTATAGAGAACTCCAAATAATCCCATTTCATCGAGCATACCATTTAATGGAATATTGGCGAGTATGCAACCAAACCCGATGGGTACGAGAAGGACAGGTTCATATTCCTTGAAGATTCCAAGACCTATAAGGATAAACCCTACCGCCAGCATGGCGATATTTCCTCCGGTAAGGTGGGTGAAACCTTTAAACAATTCAGGAATTAATTGAGTGAAATCCATTTTCCTTTCCTATTCAACGAATTCGATCAGGGCTTGATTATGTTTCACCGAATCTCCGATCTTAATTCGGACATTGGAAATAATTCCACTTTGTCCGGCATGAATTTTGTTTTTCATTTTCATAGCTTCAATGACTAGAAGAGGGGCACCTTTATTAATTGCGTCGCCAGGTTTTATATAAATCTCGGTAACAATACCGGGCAGAGGTGCAGAAACGACCTTATCCTTGGAACTACTCACCATACCAGGAAAAATTGGCTGGCGTTGTGATCGATTTGGTTGTTCCGCAGGTAATTTATCAATTTCCGGCCAAATCTCAAAAGTTTCATCCCCAATCCGGGCAATGACAGGGAGGGTGTTCAGTTCTTCGATTTCGACTTCGTATAATATGTTTTCCACTTTAACTTTGATTTTCATTTGGAACCTTTACGATTATTGATTTGGCGGTTGGACAACTTAGCTGATTCCTTATTCATGCCATTTGATCTAATCAATCAATTGCCACTTTTTTTCATTTGATTGGTTCGCATACTTAACTGCCAAGCGCTGACGATAGCGGTAGGGGGTAATTGATAATTAATGAGAGGATTTTCCTTTTTTTCCATGAGCGCATGGGCTACGGCAAGAGCTGCAGCTTTTTGTTTATTTATGGAATCTTCAGTCAGATTTGGAATGGTTTTTTGTCTGGATCCGATTAATGTGATCAAAGAGATTAGGATCCAAATCAAGAGGATGGCGGAGAAAACGATAGCCATACCGATAGGTGCAATTTGAAGGGCGATCAGCATATTCAATGACATGATCTATTCCGGATTGTTGCCATGCTTTCGTGGTGGTGTAGTGTCATATTTATCCCGAAGCGCTCCGAGAGATGCGATGATCTTTAAGCGGGTTTCACGCGGTTCAATGATATCGTCAATGTATCCTGCACTGGCTGCATAGTAAGGGTTATTAAACTTCTGGCGGTATTCCCCCGCCAATTTCTTGTGCTCTGCTTTAGGATCATCTGATTCTTCGATCTGTTTTTTGAAGAGAATGTTGACAGCGCCTTCAGCTCCCAAAACGGCGATTTCAGCACTTGGCCAGGCAAAATTGAGATCGGTACCAAGATATTTGCTGCTCATGACTACATAAGCTCCCCCATAAGCTTTTCGGGTGATGATACTTATCTTGGGTACTGTTGCTTCAGAATAGGCAAATAGAATTTTGGCTCCGTGGCGGATAACCCCACCGTGTTCTTGGGAAACACCGGGTAGAAAACCGGGAGAATCAACAAAAGTCACAATAGGCATATTGAAACAATCGCACATACGCACAAAACGGGTGATCTTGTCCGATGAGTCAATGTCCAGCACTCCAGCCAAAAAGGAAGGTTCCTGCCCTACGATCCCCACACTGTGACCGCCGATACGTGCCAATCCTGTGATGGCATTGCGAGCCCAGGCTGGTTGAATTTCAAGAAAAGTATTTTCATCAACGATTCGGTCGATAACTTCGTGCATACTGTAAGGCTCACTCGGGTCAATTGGGATGATTGAATTTAGGAATTCATCCATTTGTATTGAATTCTCGTTGGTGGGTATAAAAGGAGGGTTTTCAACATTATTTGACGGGAAATATGCCAATACCTGCTGCACGAGCTGTAATGCTTCCTGCTCCGATGCGGCAGTCAGGTGGGCATTGCCACTCACGGACATGTGAACATCAGACCCACCAAGAGTCTCAGGATCCACAATTTCGCCTGTGACAGCTTTGATAACATCGGGACCGGTTAGAAACATAAAGGATTGTTTTTCCACCATGATGATCAGATCAGTCAAAGCAGGCGAATAAGCTGCACCTCCAGCGCACGGTCCGAGCATAACGCTGATTTGAGGAATGACACCAGAGTATTGTGCATTTCGACGGAATATTTCTGCATAACCGCCTAAAGCACGCACTCCTTCCTGGATGCGAGCTCCACCTGAGTCGATCAATCCTATGATTGGCGTTCCGTTCCGCAACGCCAGATCCATTACTCTGCAGATCTTATGGCTTTGCATTTCACTCAGTGTTCCCCCATAAACTGTAAAATCTTGCGCATAGACATATGCGGTCCGTCCTTGGATCTGTCCATAGCCAGTAATAACGCCATCTCCAAGATAATGCTCTGATGCTAATCCCATTTCATCGTTTTGGTGGGTGATGAAAGGTTCTAATTCATGGAAAGTGCCCGGGTCCAATAGCATTTGAATTCGTTCACGGGCTGTTTGTTTGCCTTTCGCATGCTGCTTGTCAATACGATCTTTCCCTCCGCCAAGGAGTGTTTTTTTTCGCATGGCACGTAATTCTGTGATTCGGGGGTCATCTTTGGTCATTTCTTGTTCCTTCAACGTTAGATAAGTGCTATTTATCACAATTAGTCCATTTCAAGTATAACAGTGCTGTGTAAAAGTAAATAGTTATACAAATCAGGGTATTAATATGCTTTTTGGCGCGGATAAACTTTTCTTTGAAATGGAAGTCGTAAATTATTATGATAAGTTTCTCTCTCCTCTTGATGATAAGGAATAAAGCATTAAAAAATATTCTTAATTTTCTGTTGTTTTTGTCCTTCGCGTGGCTCTTCAAAAAAGAATACGATAATAATAAGAGTTAACAAACCTGCCCCAGCCGTACACAGGAACATCAAGGGGTAACCAAAAATGTCTGCCAGCCAGCCTCCAAACAGAGGTGCAAGAATAGCAGCCGGGGCTATCAGAGTGTTGGAAAGTCCGATATAAATAGGACGTTCCGTTTCATTTCCAAATTCAGCCGTAATTGCCAGGGGAGTGGTCCAGATGGCAACACTGGCCATACCTGTCAGGATCATGATCGGGTAAAACCAGGCAAGTGAACCTGCTTGCCAAGCGAGGATACTGCTGCAAGTGGCTGCCAGAAACCCGAACAGCATGACCCGCCGGTGGCCCCAACGGTCTCCAGCCAAACCCATCAGGGGGTTGGCTATTATTGCGGCTCCAGTCAGTGTGGCTGAGATGATCCCTGCTGTAAATTCATTCAATCCAAATTGATTGATTGCATAAATAATATAGAAGGCGAAACCCATACTGGCAAATTGAGAAAGCAATCGGGCAAACAGGAACCAGCGAAAATTGTGATCCCTTTTCAATATCGTGCGAATTCCTCTCCAAAATGGATTTTTTACATCAGAAATATTTCTTTCAAGGTCTTCCGGCTCTCGCGTGAGTGAAAGGAAAAACCAGGAAACAAGCATGATCAAACCTGTTAGCAGGAATAACAAACTGAAATCAAATCTGTTGGATATTTTGCTCAGAATTGAACCGGCTATTATCGCACCAACGCTCATGAAAGCATTGGCTGCTGCGGATTGAGTACCAAAGAAGGTGCCACGAGTTTCAGAAGGAATGATCTTGCAGATCATTGAAGTCCAGGCATTAGCAGTAAAACCTCCTCCTAATCCCTGCCAGGTCAGGAAAAGGAAGGTCAGGATCAGGGCATTTTGTTTTCCAAGGGTAGGTAGAAACCAGGCAACAAGTGCCAAACCGAAAAATGGGATCCGCTCCTGTAATGTTAACAGGACTACGGCAGGTTTATATTGTCGCATGCGGGAGATCCAGCCGGCGGTGAAAATTTGTGGGAATTGCCAGCCAAAGGCGTGCACGGCAGGAACCAGGCCGATCAGAATAGCCGAATCGGTCATGCGATTAACAAAGATTGGTATGAAAGCGGAAAAAGAACTGATCCCGAGACCAAGACCAAAAAAAGCCCCGTCCAGGAGATTCATAACGACATTAAAACGCAGATTTTTTTGGATCTCGCTTCGCATACTAATAGACATTGGACGATTGTACTATGGATGAGTTTTGTTCAGTGTTATTTCACGTCCAGATTTCAGTATTACAGGGAGACATTTTTTTTCGACCAGTTGTTTATCAGGTTAGTATATAATAAACCAATTGGATATATAATTTTAGTAAAGAAAATGAATCCTTATAGCCAATAATCGTGAGCATAAGTTTATTGAATTTTACATTCTATCTGGAAGTTAGATGAAAAATTCATACTGCATCCCTGGTAAGGAGTAAGCATGTTTTCAAGACTTGCTTCCATCATACGCAAAGAATTTATT
>JBDRQK010000279.1:0-4812 GCA_043826315.1 Chloroflexota bacterium | reverse complement strand
GAAACCAAGCACCATCGAGATGAGGCCGGGAATAATATCGTTGCGTGGTTTAAGATCGGGGTTGAACCAGGTCTTGATGCGCAAATCAAGAGGCTGGAGGGAATCTGCTGGAATACCGGCAGCCTGCAAACCTCCGGCGAACTCCCGGGTAACAAACTGTTCGGCACGACGCGCAATATTTTCCACGGCAAACTGACCCCCGCTTGGTTCGGTGCCATCAATGATGATCTGGATCGGTATACCCCTGAGGGCTTGCAGGTCACTGGCAAAACCCGGTGCGATGATGACCGCAGCCTTGATACGGGCACGCATCAGCAACCCATCAATCTCATCCATGCTGTTGACATAGGCGTACAGATCCAGGTCCTGACCGGCTGTTATCTGCTGGATGAAAGCCTGGGAAACATCGCTGTGATCATAGTCCAGGACGGCAACGGGTACATGCTTGATGTCCACCGTGAGGGCGTAAGCCATCAACAGCAGCACCAAAGTCGGCGTAAATAAAACCAGGAAGAGCGTACCCCGATCACGCACGATATGATTGAATTCCTTGCGGGTCACCGCCCAGAGGTGTCGAATGTTCATGGCTCCATGCCCTGGATGAGTGAAATAAAAGCTTCTTCCATGCGAACCGGCGCTTGGCGGATGCTGTGAAACTGGATGTGGGCTTTCTTGAGCGCTCTCTGGATGCCAGGCATGCGCTTCCTGCCAGAATCAACCAGCAAGTGCAACGACTCCCCGTAGGTTTGCACTTCCAGAACGCCCTGCAGTCCCCTGACCGTTTTGATCGCCGAGCGCCTGTCCTGACAACTCAGCTCGATCACATCCACATTCAATTGGGTGCGGATATTCTGTGGGGAATCACAGACGACCAGCTTGCCGGCATACATCAGCCCGACCCTGGAACAGCGATCGGCTTCATCCATGTAGGGTGTGCTGACCAGGATGGTGGTGCCCTGGATGTGCAATTCGGTCAGGATGTTCCAGAACTCACGACGGGAGATCGGATCCACACCGGTGGTCGGTTCATCCAACAACAGGATCCCGGGTTGATGGACCAGCGTGCAGGCCAGGGCCAGTTTCTTCTGCATGCCCCCGGAAAGGTGTGCAGCCCTGCGATCTTTGAATTCGACCAGACCGGCAAACTCGAGCAAGTGCCCGGTGCGTTCAGCCAACTCGCTGGATGAAACATCGAACAACTCCGCAAAGAACTGTAAATTCTCCAACACGGAAAGCTCGGCGTACAGGCTGAACTGCTGGGCCATGTAACCGACATGCGGTTTGATCGACTCGGCCTCTTTACCCAGGTCAAAACCCAGTACACTCGCCTCGCCTGCGCTGATATCCAGCAATCCGGCCAATAAACGCAGGGTGGTGGTCTTGCCAGCGCCATCCGGACCGACCAGACCGAGCAACTCGCCGGGTGCTATGGACAGGTGTAGATCAGCGACGGCGTGTGTATTCTTAAAATCGCGGCTCAAACCCAGGGTCTGGATAATGGGGTTTCCTTCAGCCATGCTTTTCCTTATCAAAGCACCATGGACCTTGCCTGATCTCTTTTAACACGATCTGTAAAGCCAAGAGAACCATCAAAACCTCTTTAAAAACACAAAAATCAGTGAGCAATTTGGAGATTTTCGCGCTCGTGAAGCACTCGCTCGCAATGACAATCATTCATTAGTAAACGAATGACGGGTTTCCAATTTCATGAAAAACCCTACTTTTTTGCAACCCGGATGATCCACAATACAATCAGAGCACCGAGGAATGGTTCGAGAGCCACACCCAGGTTTCTCATTGTGGTGGAGAAACCCATGGCCGGGATGACCAGCCAATCCATCAGTCCGACCACAATGGCTGTGATCACGGCTGCCAAATAATCACCCCTGACACCGATGGGACGCTTGTTCTTCCAGATGGGACCTGCTAACCAGCCTGCCAGAAGACCCACAACGATCATGACTGCGATCAAAATTACAATGTCCATATCATTTCTCCTTGTTTCACGATAACCATTGAAACTGAAAAGCTTTGGGATGCTAACAGTGCATCAGGAGCGGGTCTGGACTCCTTCCAGCAGCAATTTAATGCTGGAGCGGATATGCTTTTCAGGGTCAACACGGGATCTATCATAGACCCACAACAGGATGGTTCCTTCAAAGATGGCACCCGCGGCCAGGGCAACTTCCGTGGGGTCGACTCGCCGGAACTCCCCTGATTCAATGCCGCGCTGGATGATGGGGATCAGGGCATCCATATAGAAATTGAAATATCGCTTCAAAGCCTTTTGTACGATCGTGTTGCGAAAAGCCAAGCCCATGAATTCATAGGCGATCGGCATCATGCGCAGCATTATCTTAAAATCATTGACAGCTTCGTCCGTAAAACTCCAGATGGCTTCAATAGCGCTCGTATTGTCATCCTGGCGGGTTTTGAGTTGTTTAAACAGACCCCCAAAAATGCGATCAAGAATGGCAATGACCAGATCTTCCTTGCTCTTGAAATACAGGTAAAGCGTGCCCTTGCTCAACCCGGTTTCCACGGCGATATCCTGCATGCGCGCTTCGTCCAAGCCTTTCCTGGTAAAGACATTTTCGGCTGCATTCAATATCTGATTTTTGCGTTCTTCGCTGACATCCGGGCGAGGTGACATGCAGGTAATATCCAACTTTCTAATATGACTGACCGGTCAGTTATCTACATTATAGATAAATTAATATCCATTGTCAAGAGGTTAAATCGCATATTTTTTTTGGTGAGCATTACAGGCGTTAAAATTGGATGTCGGAGGAATAAATAAATTACTGATCCATAATTCATTGATCAGCTACCAAAGCTGAGTATAAACTCCACTTGCAATTTGTAAATATATATAGGATAATAGACATAAAGTGTCTATTATCCTATATGAATATATCATTTTTATCAATCCTAGAACCACTCCCCTATTTCACTCTTGAAGCTGTAAAACAGCTTTACAGTGACGAGCCTTTGGCAAGCGGAACAGTCCGGACTGCTCTTTATCGTTGGATGAAATCCGGGCATGTGATCCAATTAAAAAAAGGCATTTATACAACACGTCGTTTTTTTGAAGTTCACCATGCTGATGCAGATTTTTCGATGGCGGTTAGCGCGATCCTGATCCCGCGCTCATATGTTTCACTGGAGTACATCTTACAGAGGAACTCCGTACTCACTGATGTGACTTTCCCAATCTCGTCCATTACACTCAAAAATACAAGCGTGATCAAGAATACACTTGGAACTTTCACCTATAAACATATTAAGGAACCACTTTATCGTGGATTTTCAATTTCGGATTATCTTGGGATTCTGTTTTCACAAGCCTCGCTTGCAAAGGCTCTCTTTGACTACCTCTACTTGCGACCCTGGAGTGGGTCTATGAACTCCAGAAAATTTAACCTAGTGGATCAACTTCGCCTCAACCTGGATGATCTTACTAAGGATGTTCAGCTTGAGTTTTCGGATTATGTGGAATCCAGCAAAGTATTGAAAATGGATCGTATTCTAAAAAACCTGAGGAGAACCGTATGGCGAACTTGATCCAGGCTTTAAATCATATTCTTTCACAAAAAGACCTCCTAATGGCAAATGAGACCAAGCGCATTGTCCTAAAAGAAGCCTTGCAAGCTTATGTTTTGGATTATTTATATAACCATTCTACCTACCGATTATTAAATTTTTATGGTGGTACCTGTCTGCACATTGTTTATGGTCTTAACCGGTTATCAGAGGACATCGATATGGATAACAGTAATACCATTGATTTGCTTGAACTTGAAAATGGTCTTTTGAGATATTTTCAGCTAACTGTGGGTTATCCTGATGCAACCATCAAAACCCAGATCGGTGAGCAGGGAATAAGACGAATTACATTAAAATTTCCCATCCTTTATGATTTGGGATTAACCTCTTACCCAAATGAAAGCCTCCACCTTAAGGTCGAAATCAGTCCGCACAAACAAGTTTCAATCATTCAAAAGACCCCAATCCTCGTTTATGGTCACAGTTTTGTGAGCGCTCATTTTTCGCTGGAAACAATGATGGCAGGGAAAATGCTGGCCTGCCTGGAGAGAAACTTCCAGCGCGGTAAGGAAGGAGTCAGCGTAAAAGGCAGGGATTTTTATGACCTGCTATGGTTCATGCAAAAGCGAATCCACCCGCTTGAAGAAAAATTGCAGAAAGATGGATCAAAACCATATACTGTACCCTCTGCAATGCTAACCTTGAACGAAAAAATTGGTTCCCTGAAATCTGCTGACCTGGCTGTGGATCTTTTACCCTTGTTTGAGCAAAGGACTTTTATTGAAGCCTGGTTGGAGGGGTTTAAAGATAATTTTAACGAACTGGTAAAGGGTTATATTTATTAAATTCTAATCCATTCGAGATCAAATCCTGGCGACCTGGCAACCCCTCGTAAAATCTCTTTACAGGCCAGTCTGCGGATGTTATACCTGTCACTATTACCCAAAATTTCAGGATCTCCCATGCCAGAAACTTTAACCTACTCGCTGCGCTCCACCCATCCCAACTCTGATGAATACTATCGGACCATTTCCGAATTCAGCACTGAAGTTTTGAGGCATGCCATTGGTCAGGTGTCGGACCTACTGGCAGCCTTTATGTCCCATAGCGAATTGCCTGCGAACATTTCCCCACACAAGCGGGATGAGGTTGTTTTTGAACTGCTCACCCTGGGTGTACTGTGGCGTGTGTATGCAAGCTCAGCCATGAGGTCCAGGTCCGGTGCGCGGCGAATTTTATCCTGGCTGGCAGTCCTGCGTAAACGCG
>JBDRQK010000278.1:0-2995 GCA_043826315.1 Chloroflexota bacterium | reverse complement strand
AGGTTGAAAATAATTAACCACAAAGACACAATCCTGGTAGAAAAGTCCAGGACTTAGGATTAAAGGATGAAACAATAAAATGCTTTCCTGGAGCCTTTGTGTCCTGGGATAATTTTTTTCTCACTGGATGGAAAAAGGATTAACCACAAAGTCACTAAGACACAAAGGTTCAAAGGTTCAAACAATAAAGTATTTACTTGGTATCTTCGTGTCCTGGTGGTGAAAGTTGTAACCTGTCAAACGAGGGCTCATGTTGCGAGGAAGGTCATCGAGATTAACAGGAAGGGGCAGTCATCATTCGGATCCGCCGGCTTTTTCGAAGACCTGCTGCACGTACATGCCAGCAGGATTGCAGACCGGGCTCAATGCTTCCACGATGTTGTCCCATGTGAGCGGCGAATCACCAGCCAATACGATCTCGATGGCATCCGCCATGCAGCCTGAGCCAGCAAAATAATTGCCGGTGGCTATCTTCCACAGATCCACGTAGGTCGTCACCTCGTCGAGATCTTCCTTGGTGATGTTCTGGACGACCCGGCCGGATTGATCTGCACTGGCCAGCAGCATGGCCCCCAGGATATCGATCTCCTCCGGACCTGCGACCTTGTCCAGGACCACTTTGCGCAAGATCTCCTGGCGCACCTTCCGGAGGCTGCTGTAGCCATACGAGCAAATGCCGTGCCCATAAAGCGGCTGACAGATACTCAAATAATAAGGGATGTTCCAGTTCAGGAGCATATCGACACCATTTTCGGTGATAAAGCCCAGACCTTTTTCGTAGGGTTTCTTGGTGTCCGGCCAAAACTGGGATTCCTGGGCGATCATGGCCTTCAATAGGTGGGCAGGCACATTGTACTTGCGGGCAGCCTGCAGGATCTGCTCATCAAACTGGTTCTGCCAGGCGATGGCCTGGGGACCTGCAAACTCCTCCCCGCAGGGTGAGGCCGACCCATCGATGTACAAACCCCCATCCGAGCAGGAACTGGCATCCACCTGGCCGGATTGGATCAGGTAGCCGCTCAGGTAAAGGTAGGAATTGGCAGTATTCAATTCGTTCACCAGGCGGGGCTGGACCAGGGCGGCTGGCATGCTGCCATCCAGCGGGGAGAAGATGCCCCACAAGAGGCTGCCACCTGAAAGATAATCCTTCCAATATTCTCCCAAAAGGTCAAAGTGGAACGAACTCCCATCCAGGGACTTGAAATTGCGATACTTGATGCGGATGGGAAGGCTGCGGTCACCGTAGGTCGATTCCGCCCAGTACTCCAGCCAGGCTCCGTCCTGGCTGGTCGGCGGAAGGGTGTATCGTCCACTGTCACCCTTAAAGACCTTCTCGTTTCTACCAACCTTAAAATGGACCGAACTGACCTGGTAGCCTGGCAGAAGGTCCAAGGCGTTGAGTTCGACCTTGGGCCGTAGGACACACCATTCCCCCGGCAGGCAATTCACAGGGATGAGCGTGACATCGATGCCAGGCATGGGCACTTCTTCCACAAATTCCATGGACACCTGGTCGATATAGAGCAGGTACAAGCCCTTGCAATCTGTGGCGGCTGCCGGATCCGTACAGGTGGGGGTTTTGCTCCACTCGGTCCAGACAGCAGCACCGCAGGAAGTGACCACATCGCCATAATCCGGCCAATGGTCGTGTTTCAGAAAGAGTTCACAGACCAATTGATCATCCGACCATTTCAACAACTGCCAGTGCGAAGCCAATGCAGTGACAGTTGTCACCTCCACGCCGCGCGGGGGATCGGTTTCCAAGGCAAGGGAGGGTGTGGTCAAGAACATGGCTGCGGAGAGTAAAGACAGCACGATTATCAAAAGTATGGATGGGCGCGTTGAATGCAAACTGAAACCTGCAAGATCCTTCAGTGTTTTCAGCAGTTTTCCTTTTATCAACAACATAAAATTGCCTTTGCTTTCCAGGTATACAAGATCGCTCGCTCCCAAATCCTGCGGCAATAGCGTTACGCCATCCACTATTATATGATATTTTGAGGTGATTTGGAAGAATTATCAAAGTTGGTAGCTGTTTTTTCCCCGGCGAGGTGCGGGTATCATGTCAGGAAGAGGTTGATCATTGAATAGAACAAATCGGTGAGGGGGTTAGAACGTAGTAACTCCTGAAAATGGTATACTATCCAGTATGCCCATCGGGATATCCTGGTTGCAGTTCCCACCGGCAATATGCAAACCAGGACAATCGTTGGGCTTATGCTTGCAACACTCCCTTACAACCAGGGGGCAGGCATCATCGCTTGAATTAGAAAAAGGCTGCTCTAATGTCGGTTCGAATTTCCCACAAACTCAAAGGCTCGCTCGAAGGTGCTCTGGCAGGAGGAGGCGACCCCGCAACCTCCCCCCTGTATGTATTTGGTCCTTTCATAAGCCTTATCCTGGTATCGGGTGCAGCGAGGGTGGTCTTTGGCGGATCGATCTGGCTGGCTGTTCTGACCATCGCGGTGGTATCGGCCATGTACCGGCTTGTGATGAAGTGGGTTACCGACGGTTCCGGCGGGAGCGGGTTGAGCGAAGAGGAATTTGGCAGCTGGGCAGTCAAGATCAATGCAGCCATCACTTTCATCGAATACACCCTGACCTTCCTGGTCAGCATGGCTGCCATGGTCACATTTATTGTCGACCGTTTCCCGGTTCTTAACGGCAGCCTGCTGGGATTACCCTACCGCTCGATCGTGGCAATCTGCCTGAGCGTATTCACCGGCTGGCTGGTCAACCGTGGACCCAAGATGGCAGCGCGTGCCTTTGGCCCGGCCACGGCAGGTGTGTTAATCCTGCTGTGGTTAATGATCTTCGCCACCCTGTTTCGAACCGGTTTTCACCTGCCAGCTTTTTCGCTTGAAGCATTTTTACCCCCCAACTTAAGATTTACCATTGGCGGTTATGTACGGATCCTAGCAGTGATGACCGGGATCGAGGTGTTTGCCAACCTGGTGGCAGCCTACGCGGGTACTGCGGAACAGAAAAGCAAAAA
>JBDRQK010000277.1:0-10955 GCA_043826315.1 Chloroflexota bacterium | reverse complement strand
ACCGCACAGACTGCGCTTGCAGGACGCGAGATCGCTGCATCCAAAGAAAACATTCTCACCATGCAACACAACATTTCAGAAATGGAATCCAAACTCGCAACCGAAGCCTCCACCCAGATCATGCAGGAACGAGCAAAAGCTTTGGGATTTATTCCTGCAAATCCGGAAGAATTCCTTTACATCTTCGTCCCCGGCTACACACCAAAACCGGCATTCAACCTTGCCCCTAAAGCGGTACCGAATCCAGCTCCAATAATTCTGCCTGAATATACAGAATCATTATTTGATTGGTTCACTTCTCGAGGTCAACCATGATTGATCCGAAACGTTGGCGTTATCAATTCATCCAATTTATTTTAGGGATTATTGGAGTCCTTATTATTGTTAGGATTTATTCTTACCAAACCAGCGAGATATTACCTCCCTCATGGGATGAAGAAGGAGAATACTCATACGTCACGTTGTCTCCTGCCCGTGGTGATATTTATGATCGCAATGGCAATCTGCTGGCTGGGAATAAAACTGTTTACGAAGTAGTAGTGGACTTAGATACCGTACGAAAATTTGAAAATGCTGAAGCAATATCCTTAGCTCTCAGTGTAAATGCAGGATTGGATTATGGGGATTTATTGAATAAATTCTCGAATGCCCTTACCGATCAAAAATACTTATTCCTTGCAGATAATATTTCAACAGATGCATTCAAAAAAATTGATGCTTATATCGTTGAACTGGCTGACAAACCAGGGACTCCAAGAGCGAACACACTTGCAGGGATCCATTTTAAACCTCATTATCAACGATTCTATCCTGAAAACTCACTGGCATCCAACATTCTCGGGTTTGTTCCTCTGAATAATATTGGTTATTTTGGAGTTGAACAAAAATTCAACAATCTTCTGTTTGGAATTCCTATCAGCGAATGGGTACCTATTGATCCTAACCGGGCTGAGGAGATCCCACAGGTGGAACCAGGTGCATCTTTGATACTGACCATCGATCGTGAGATCCAGTCCTCAATCGAGACCATATTGGATAATACTCTCGCAGCATCTGGTTCCGAATCTGGAACGATCATTGTCATGGATCCCCGCAATGGCGAGATTTTGGCTATGACATCTACGCCACATCTTGATCTCAATGACTACGAAAATTATGAAAATAATTTTCAAAATGGGACACCTTTCAATCGAGCCATCAGTCAGGCATATGAACCCGGTTCTGTTCTGAAAATCCTGACTTTGGCTGCCGCCCTGGATACCGGGACAGTAACACCCGAAACAACTTTTTTTGACACCGGCTCGATCGTGGTTGGCGGCGTAGCACTAAATAACTGGGACGGAGGAGCCTGGGGATCGCAGGATATGCTCGGTTGCACTCAACATTCATTGAATGTATGCTATGCATGGATCGCCACCCAGATTGGGACAGAAAATTTTTATGCATACATGAAAAAATTTGGGTTGGGACATATAACCGGAATTGATTTGGCTGGCGAAGCAGAAGGTAGATTAAAGTTACCCGGTGATAGCGACTGGTATATGGTTGACCTTGGCACCAATGCTTTTGGTCAGGGACTTTCGGTTACACCAATACAAATGGTTATGGCTGCATCTGCCATTGCAAATAATGGCAAAATGGTTCAACCGCATATTCTCTATGCCAAAGTTGAAAATGGTGCTCAACAAAATATCCATTATGAGACCGTTGGAAATCCAATATCACCTCAAACTGCACAAACAATGAATGAAATCCTAGCTGCATCTCTGTCTTCTGAATCCTATGAAGCCGCTGTTGTCGATGGTTATCAATTGGCAGGAAAAACCGGAACTGCATCGATCCCTGTTTTCGGTGGTTATGATCCTTCATTTACCAATGCTTCATTCATTGGTTGGGGTCCAGTGGATGATCCACGATTCATGGTTTATATCTGGCTTGAAAAACCAAAAAGCTCAACCTGGAGTTCTGAAGTTGCTTCCCCGGTTTTCAAAGAGGTGGTAGAAAAACTGGTTGTATTAATGGGAATCCCACCTGATCAAATCCGGCTGCAGATGGCTGGTCAATGAGGTATTTGTGCTAACGCTTGCAGATGTTTTTGAAGCCCTGACGAATAACCGCCCAGTAAAGGCTTTACCGATCATCACTGAGGCAGTTATCGATTCACGCCAGGTTACCCCGGGCTGTTTATTTGTAGCTATCCAGGGTGAGCGTGTAGATGGACACAATTTTATCCAGGACGCATTTGACCAAGGAGCTTCCTTTGCATTAATTGAACATGGTATTTCCAGTGATCTCAATTGTTTCGATATCCGTAAGTTCACGAATGTGAACACGATCATCGATATTGACACTCCTCTCTGTTTACGGGTTGAAAACACACTTGTTGCCTTACAACAGATCGCCAGATTTTGGAGACGAAAACTGGATATCCGCGTGGTGGGTATCACAGGCAGTGTTGGTAAATCCACCTCAAAAGAAATAATTACAGAAGTTTTGTCTGAACGTCACCGAACCTTAAAAAGCCCCGGAAATATGAATAATGAGATCGGTCTGCCTCTAACCATCTTGAAACTTGGGAGTGGTTATGAGCGAGCTGTCCTGGAGATGGGCTTTTACATTCCGGGTGAAATTGCTTTTTTGTGCGACATTGCCCTGCCCCACATAGGTGTGGTAACCAATATTGGAACTGTTCATGCTGAGAGAGCTGGTTCCCAGGCAGCCATTGCAGCTGGAAAATCAGAACTTGTTCAAGCTCTCCCCTCCGCTCCGATTGGAGTTGCCATTCTTAACTACGACGATCCGCTGGTAAGAGCTATGGCAGAGAAGACCTCAGCTCGCGTTTTCTTTTATGGTCTCAATCCAGGTGCTGATCTGTGGGCTGATCAAATAAAGAGCCTGGGTTTGGAAGGCATTCAATTCAGGTTGCATTATCAAAATGAGACTCTTTTCATAAAAGTGCCCATGATCGGACAACATTCAGTTCACACTGCCATGCGCGCAGCAGCAGTAGGACTTGTAGAAGAATTAACCTGGCAGGAAATAATTCATGGTCTAAATTCCGGGCGTGCTCAACTCCGTTTGGTCGCAGTTCGCAGTGAGAGCGGAGCATTGATGTTGGATGATACCTATAACGCTTCTCCAGAATCATCACTTTCAGCGCTGAATCTTCTTGCTGATTTGGATGGGCGTAGACTGGCTGTTATTGGGGATATGTTGGAGCTTGGCCAATATGAAAAACAAGGACATGAAATGGTCGGAGTACGAGCAGCGCAGGTTTCTGACCATCTCATTACAGTTGGTGAAAGAAGCCATATCATTGCCCAAGCTGCGCGACAGGCTGGTATGAAAACCACAAGAATTCATGAATTTGAAAATAATGAAGATGTCATCCAATTTTTAAGGAATTTTCTTACGTCCAAAGACGTTGTTCTCGTAAAAGGTTCTCATGGAGTTCGTATGGATCAGATAGTTTCTGCTCTGGAGAAACACGCATGAAACCTTCGACGCTGGTACTTGCTTTGGCTGGCTTAAGTTTCATGATGACGGTCATTTGGGGTGGACCGCTTTTGAGAATTTTGCGGCATTTTAAAATGGGAAAAATCATTCGGATCGAAGAACCCAGTGGACATTTTAACAAAATGGGTACCCCTACAATGGGGGGAATTATGATCATTGTTCCAGTTGCAATGCTGACCATCTTGTTAAATGCTGTTTCTATGATCGGACTGAATATTTTCGGTAGTTCCCTCCTGGTTCCTTTGTTTGCCATGCTGACTTTCGGGTTGCTTGGAATTGTTGATGATTGGCTGGGATTATATGGGAAACGAAAAGGGGAAGGTATGCGTTCCCGTACCAAGTTTATTGTGCAGATCATCCTGGCAGTTAGCCTGGCAATTATCATCCGGTATGGCTTGGATGCTCCAGAAATATACCTGCCCGGCATTCCAGGAGAGATAAGCCTGGGTATCTGGTATGTCCCAATTGCGACGATCATTATTGCAGGGATGTCCAATGCAGTTAATTTTACAGATGGGCTGGATGGTCTGGCTGGTTTAATTTCTGCAACAGCATTTGCAGCATTCGGTGGGTTAGCGTTGATGCAGGGGCAAATTTTCCTGGCAAGGTTTTGCTTTATCATGGTCGGTGCTTTATTTGGATTCCTCTGGTTTAATGTTCACCCGGCAGAATTGATTATGGGAGACACGGGTTCACTTTCACTCGGTGCTACTCTGGCTGTGGTTGCATTAATGACCGGGCATTGGATTCTTCTACCCTTCATCGCCATAATCCCGGTCAGTGAATTACTAAGCGTCATTATCCAGGTATCTTATTTCAAGATCACAAAAGGTCGTCGTTTCTTTAAAATGACCCCTATTCACCTGCATTATGAATTATCAGGTTGGAGTGAAACACAGATTGTTCAGCGCTTCTGGTTGATAGGTCTCCTGAGTGCCATGTTAGGCATAGGATTGGCAATGGTTTGATGATGAAAAATAATTGGAATGGAAAAAGGATCGTGGTCTTAGGAGCCGCTCGACAAGGGTTGGCTGCTGCCCGTTTTCTGTTCCAGAACGGTGCTTATGTTACCATCAACGACCGGCGGTCCTTAAATGAACTGAAAGAAACACAAGCTTCCTTTAAGGACATCACGATCCAATGGGTTTTGGGAAGCCACCCTCTTGAGTTGTTGGATAAAACCGATTTTGTATGTATTTCAGGTGGGATCCCTCTCACTCTGCCAATAATTGTTGAAGCGAAAACACGGGGTATCCCTTTGATCAATGATACCCAGATCTTCTTGCAAGAAGTCCCTTGTCGCACAATTGGGATCACCGGTTCAGCCGGAAAAACAACGACCACGTCCCTGGTCGGTCAGATCACCCAAAACGCGTTTTCTGGATCTCCAAATCGTGTATGGGTAGGTGGAAACATCGGGGATCCCTTGTTAAACCATATCGACAAAATTAATCCTGATGATCTTGCTATCCTGGAGATATCTAGTTTTCAACTTGACCAAATGGATCGATCAACTGACATTGCTGCAGTTTTAAATATCACGCCAAATCACCTGGATCGGCACAAGACCTTGCAAGCCTATACAGCAGCCAAAGCTCGTCTTATCGAATTTCAGAATCTTAATACCATTTCCGTTTTGGGGCGCGATGATCCGGGTGCCTGGAATTTAAAGGACAAGGTTCACGGTCAATTATATTCCTTTGGGTTTTCTAAGATGGATGACTCGGCTTTGGGTATGACAATTATTGATGGAAAATACATTCTTCGCAACAAGAATGTGGAGAAAGTTATATTCGATCATTCAATAGTGCACCTGCGTGGAGAACATAACCAGCTCAATATTATGGCAGCTAGTTTAATCGCAATGGCAGCCGGGATAAAGGAAGAAGAAATCATAAATGGTGTGCAAGAATTCCAAGGAGTTGCTCACCGACTGGAATTTGTACGTAACTGGCGTGGAGCTGACTGGTACAACGATTCTAAAGCAACAACACCCGAAATGAGTATGGCTGCCATCCGCTCGTTTGATCAACCAATCATCCTGCTTCTGGGTGGCAGAGATAAAGACCTGCAATGGGAATCCCTGGTGGAATTGATTCAGAAGCGTGTCCGAAAAGTATTGATATTCGGAGAAGCTGCAGAGATCATAGAACAGGCACTTGTTCACTTACCTGAAGAATTACGCCATTTCTCATTCCATCGCTGCAAGTATTTGAAAGATGCCGTTTTAACAGCCGCCTCCCTGGTCAAGCCAGGAGATGTGGTGTTACTCTCACCGGGTGGCACCAGTTTTGATGAATTCCGTGACTTTGAAGAGCGCGGAGAAAGGTTCCAACAATGGGTTCAGGAACTTTCGTAAAGAAACTACCCCGCCAGCAGACGGGGAAAAGTCAGCAGATTAATTTAGCAGGAATAGATCTGGTTCTGTTCTCCGCAATGTTCCCTCTGGCAGGTTTCGGTTTGCTAATGGTTTACTCAGCCAGCACAGATTATTCGGTAGTGGTTATGAATCAATTGCCAAATTATCTGTTCATTAGGCAGGTTATCTGGTTTGTCCTTGGTTCATTCATCGCAGCCTTATTGGCTATGATGGATTACCATCATTTCCAAAAATTTGCAGTACCTCTAATTCTTATCAGTATCGGCAGCCTTATCGCAGTATTGGTTGGAGGTGAAGAATTGAATGGTGCAGTTCGCACTTTTTTTGGCGGATCCATTCAGCCATCTGAGTTTGCCAAGATTGCCACCATCATCTATTTATCGGTTTGGTTGTATCGCAAGAAAGACTCCCTTCATGTTTTTAGTTTGGGGTTAATTCCTCTATCAGTCATTATGGGTGTGATAAGTGGACTGATACTTTTACAACCTGATCTAAGTGCCACCTTCACTATCATCATAATGGGATCTTTACTATTCTTTCTAGCTGATGGTGATCTTAAACAGATATTGGTTATTGGATTGATAGCTGCGGTTTGTGGCAGCATTGTCCTAAAGGTAAGTACTACTGGTCAAGACAGGATCTTGCCATATCTCGATTTCCTGCGCGATCCAACACAGGCAATTCCTCAACTCCGCCAATCTCTGGGAGCTATTGTGAACGGGAAATTCTTCGGTGTTGGCTTGGGTAAATCCAATGCTAAATTTACGGGTTTATCCCTGCCGCACTCCGATAGTATCTTTTCGGTTTTGGTGGAAGAAACCGGTCTGTTAGGTGCAATATGCCTTATAGGTCTGTATGGTGTCATCCTCTGGCGTGGATTGCGAATTTCCAAAAATGCACCAGATTTGTTGGGTTCCTTGTTGGCAGCTGGTCTGACATTTTGGATCATAATTGAAGCAGCCATCAACATGGGAGCTATGGTTGGCATCTTTCCTTTTGCGGGTGTAGCTCTCCCCTTTATCAGTCATGGTGGTTCAAGCCTCGTGACCGTGTTGGCAGGAATTGGCATTATTTTAAATATTTCCCGGCAGTCAGGTCAAACTGCTCAAGATTCTGAACGGAGGTCTTATAGTGCGTCTGTTGATTTGCGCAGGCGGGACGGGCGGAGGCGTGTATCCCGCCCTCGCCATACTGCAAGCAATGACCGATAACGTCGAAGTCCAATGGGTCGGCGTTCAAGGTGGCATGGAATCCACCCTGGTTCAACGCGCTGGTATTGCCTTTGATACGATTCCGGCTGCAGGATTGCATGGAGTAGGGTTGAAACATATACCCCGTAATCTGTCTCTCATCGTGAAAGGCTTTTATGCCTCCAGGCGCATTCTAGAAAGATTTAAACCAGATGCCGTTTTATTCACAGGTGGTTATATTGCATTCCCTGTCGCTTTGGCAGCTGGAAGCATACCCTCATTGCTTTTCGTCCCTGATATTGAACCTGGTATGGCCATCAAGGCTATTGCAAGATTTACAAATACCATCGCTGTAATAGCAACCGAAACACGGCATTATTTCTCCAAGAAAGCAAATGTGATCGTAACAGGTTACCCAACTCGTTCTGAATTAGCAAAGTGGGATAAAAAATCCTCCCGACAACATTTCAAATTAGTAGATGATATGCCAGTATTGTTGGTGTTCGGAGGTAGTAAAGGTGCACGTTCCATCAATAATGCTATCCTTGAACACCTCCCTGATCTTCTGAATATTGCACAGATCATCCATATTAGTGGCGAATTGGATTGGCCATCTGTGAATGAAAAAATTCAAGGTCTAAATATAGATCAATCCACCCGTTATCATGCCTTCCCATATCTTCATGAAGACATGGGGGCAGCCCTGGCTTCGGCAGATCTGGTCATTTCTCGGTCCGGGGCTTCCAGTTTGGGTGAATTGCCTCTTCATGCCCTGGCAGCAATTCTTGTTCCCTACCCTTATGCATGGCGTTATCAAAGCGTTAATGCTCATCACCTGGCCAGCCAGGGTGCAGCCCTGATTATAAAGGATTCACAATTAAGCACACAATTAATCCCGACCATTAATAATTTGCTGAAGAACCCCAGCCAGTTAAAGGCAATGAGTAAGTCAATGCAGAGTCTTTCTCGTCCGCAGGCAGCTGAACTGATCGGTCAGCAATTAGTTTTGCTGGCTGGAGAGAGGAGTTGATTTTGTGGTTAGCCTGATTTTTGTATTCTGGTTGTACGTAATCCTTTTCAGCATAATTGGTGCAATGCGTGGTTGGGCCAAGGAATTGCTGGTTACCTTTAGTGCCATCCTTGCCCTTACTTTCATCACATTGTTGCAAAACTATATTCCTTTTGTTCGGGATGTTATTACAAAAGAAAGCACAGATATGTTCTGGATCCGTTCATCAATTTTGGTAGTTTTGGTATTCTTTGGATATCAAACCCCCAAAATTCCAAAAATTGCCGAGAAATTTACTCGCGAACGCATACAAGATGCATTGCTAGGCATTTTTCTGGGTGGAATAAATGGATATTTTATCGCTGGATCCCTATGGTTTTTCATGGTTGAAGCCAAATATCCCTTCGCCATGATCACTGATCCATTAAAAACTGGTGTTCCAGAAATCATCGATACTGTCAGTAAGATAATCACTTATTTGCCTCCAAGTCTACTCGGTGTACCTGCAATTTATTTTGCTGTAGTTATTGCATTCGTTTTTGTTCTGGTGGTATTCATCTGATCATGGATCATATACACTTAATTGGCATCGGCGGAAGTGGACTATCAGCCATCGCCCGGCTCCTTCTGGAAATGGGATATACGGTGAGCGGATCTGATCGCGCCAGTAGTTCCTTTCTGGCGGACCTGCATCAACTCGGTGCAGATATTTTCATCGGTCACCAAGCAGAAAATATTGCAGGAGCAGACTTGATAATACGTTCTTCCGCCATCCCAGATGAAAATCCAGAGGTCATAGCTGCTCGGGAAGCTGGTATTCCAGTTCTTAAACGGGCTGATTTTCTTGGCAAGTTAATGGATGGCAAATATGGAATCGCGGTCGCTGGCACACACGGAAAAACAACGACAACAGCCATGTTGGTCTGGGTTCTGAGTGCTCTATTGCAGGATCCATCATTTATTGTTGGCGGGATAATAAAAAAACTTGGAGTAAATGCACGGGCAGGAAAAGGTGCTCTTTTCGTTATAGAAGCCGATGAATATGACCGTATGTTCCTGGGCTTAAAACCCATGCTTGAGATCATTACTAATGTTGAACACGACCATCCGGATTGCTATCCAACCATTGAGAGCTTTTCCACCGCTTTCGAAGAATTTGTAAGTCTCCTACCAAACACAGGAATATTGATCATCTGTGGGCAGGATGCCGGATCGACCAATTTGATCTCTTATGCCCAGGAAAAACAAATCCAAACGATCAGTTATGGCATCGAAGAGCACTCAGAACCATGTTCTGAAATCGAATTCTTTGCGAAGGCAACCAATCTTTCCAGTATTCCCAACAGTGGTTTCAGTTTTGATGCAATTGTGAATATGCAAACCTGCCAGGTTAACCTCCAGGTGCCGGGGTTACATAATGTTCTTAATAGTCTGGCTGTTCTGGCAGCGATCTCCATGTTGCACTTATCACTTGAACAGGCAGCACTGGCACTTGGAGATTTTCAAGGCACCGGGCGTAGATTTGAGATATTGGGTGAACCAGATGGCATAACAATAATAAACGATTATGCCCACCACCCCACTGAGATCCAGGCTACATTGTCAGCAGCAAGATCCCGCTACCCCGGGCGCAGAATTTGGGTTGTCTGGCAACCACATACCTACACACGTACACTCCTTTTACAAAAAGAGTTCAGTCTATCTTTTTCAGATGCAGACAAGGTGATCGTTACCGAGATTTTTGCTTCCCGAGAGACAAAACATGAATTTTCATCTGCCCAGGTAGTGCAAAGCATGAGACGTTCAGCGGCTCAATTTATTCCAGAATTAACAGATGCAAGCAATTATTTAATCGATCATTTGACGAATGGAGATGTGCTTCTGGTCCTCTCCGCTGGAGACGCCGACCAGATCAGCACTGAGGTCTTACGCCATTTTCAGGAAAGAGAGGCAAGCCATGTCTGAGAAAAATGATGTTTGCTGGACTAATTCGAGTTCAATACCGACCCTCAAGATGGAATTAGGTGAAGTACCATCCCTAAATTTAAGAAACGAACATCACTTTGAGAAAACATCAGAAATTATTCAACCCGGTATCGAAATGGAGACAATCGTCACTAAATTGATAACCCACTTAAAGAATAATAATTGATGTCCCAGTATATTCATTCAGGTTGGAAAGTTGATCTTTCGCCTGAGGAACGAGAATGATGAAATCAGAAAACCTTACCTACCTACGAGAGATATATGGCAAGAGATTACAGGAAAACAGTCTGCTATCTGCCTATACCTCGGCGCGCCTTGGTGGGTTGGCAGATGCAGCTATTATTGCCCGATGTGGGGATGAGTTGTCTGAGATAACCATGCGCATGTGGGAGAGAAAGATTCCATTCATCATTATTGGCGGCGGTTCAAATATCCTCGTCAGCGATAAAGGAATTCGGGATTTATTGATCATTAATCGGGCGCGTTCTGTTCAATATAACGAGAATCTTGAATCCCCCCGTCTCCGGGCGGAGTCTGGTACAACCATGAATGATCTTGCTCAGAAAGCTGCTTTATTGGGGTTGGGTGGTTTGGAATGGGCTGCCACCGTACCAGGCAGCCTGGGTGGAGCAATCTACGGTAATGCTGGTGCATTCAAAGGTGATATGGCAGGTAACCTGGTCTCTGTTGATTTGATCCTGCCTGAAATTGGACATCAGACATGGTCAGTTGAGAAAATGGAATATGCCTACCGCTCCAGCATCCTTAAAAGAGAGCATCAAGCAGTAGTCATTCTTTCTGCAGAACTTTCCGTTTTTATAAGCTCAACCCTGGAAGTAAGGAAATTAATGAACCAGAACTCCAGGACCAGGCG
>JBDRQK010000276.1:0-13760 GCA_043826315.1 Chloroflexota bacterium | reverse complement strand
ACATTACTTTCACCGCCAAAATCATAACCCCAGACACGATCAAAAATTACATCTCTTGTTAAAACCTGGCGAGGATGTCTTAGGAATAATTCAAGCAAATCATATTCTTTTGCGGTTAATTGAATCGATCGTGTTCCGCGTGTGACAAGGCGGGAACCCGTATCAAGGGTCAGGTCTGCAAATTTATATACCTGGATACGTTCTGGTTGGGTTCTTCGAAACAGGGCACGTACACGAGCAAGGAGTTCATCCAAGTTAAAAGGTTTGACCAGATAATCATCAGCACCTGCGTCCAAACCTTGCACGCGATCCTGGATGGTGTCTTTGGCAGTCAGCATAAGAATCGGTAGACCGCCTCCTGTGCGCAATCTGCGGCAAACCTCCAGGCCATCCATTGCTGGAAGCATCCAATCCAGGATGACCAGATCGGGATGGTGATCACGGGCCATATTCAACCCGCTGCGTCCATCTGTGGCAACATCAACCATATAACCTTCATAGGCTAAACCTCTTTGTAAAACCTTGAGGATGGCAGGGTCATCTTCAATGATCAAAATGCGCTCATTCATAGCATTCTCCGTAGGAACGCGAGTAATCTAAAGGAAAATTTATTAGCAAAATATACCACAAAGGAAAAGATTTGGTAAAATGACTGGCATGAGGTCGAATAAAAAAAATATTTTGCAGATCAAACGTGTTATGGATGTAATGTTAACCAGCATTGGTTTGATCTTCATCGCACCATTGATTTTGATAATTGCAGCCTGTGTCCGCTTTTTTATTGGAAGTCCTGTATTATTCCGACAATTGCGCCCAGGTTATAAAGGTAATCCTTTTTATATCTATAAATTTCGATCAATGAATGAGTTCAAGGATTCAAATGGAGACCTGCTACCGGATTCGGAGCGATTGACAGGTTTAGGAAAATTTCTTCGTATCACCAGCCTGGATGAATTGCCTGAATTAATAAATGTCCTTAAAGGTGAGATGAGCCTGGTTGGTCCGCGCCCGCTGTTGATGCAATACCTGGATAGATACTCACCCGAACAGAAACGTCGTCATGAAGTCCTGCCAGGCATGACTGGGTGGGCACAAGTCAAAGGAAGAAATGCGCTGACATGGCAGGACAAATTTATATTGGATGTCTGGTATGTGGACAATGTATCGATAGGATTGGATCTTAAAATCCTATTTCTAACCTTCTGGAAAGTCCTCAAACGTGAGGGAATCAGTCAACCAGGTCATGCAACCGCTGAAGAATTCATGGGGAATGAGAGGAAATCCTAAATTCTTTTCAATAAGCCAGTGTTACAAGGTTGGCAGACTTGGTATAATTTCCATGATTTAGGATTAATAAAACCGAAGTAGGCTTTCTTGGGTATCTGATTCAATAGACCTTGTGTGGATTGGTAGATCCTCCCATGATCTTAATCAAGTATATTGGTCATAGAAATTATCTTATAAAAGGTTCTGATAACAAAAAACAGATATTTCCTTAAAGTGTTATGGCACGGTCTATCCAGGGAATTCACACGAAGATGATGAAAACAAAAAGCTCACAGAATTCCCTATTATTTTATTTATCAAAATATGGTGATAATTCCTTCCTTAGGAGGTGAAATGATGTTGGATATCAATCTTATTCGTGAAAAACCAGACTTGGTACGGAAGTCAATGCAAGACAGGCAAATGGATGATGGGCTGATAAATATTGTTCTGGAATTGGATATCCACAGGCGGGATCTTTTGGCTGAGGTGGAAGTATTAAAAGCTGAGCGGAATTCAGTTTCAAAAGAGATCAGCCAGATGAAAGATGCAACCGCCCGGCAGGAAAAAATAGCCAGCATGCGTAAAGTAGGAGACGATATTTCTACGTTAGATGAAAAGATTCGTATGGTTGATGAGGAATTGTTGAAGGCTACATCCGAGCTGCCTAATATTCCAGATGAACGAACACCTTTAGGGAAAGATGAGTCGGAAAATGTTATTCTTAGGACAATCGGTTCGGTTCCTGAATTTAACTTTACTCCCAAGGCACATTGGGAACTGGGACCGGCATTGGGAATAATAAATTTTGAACAGGGAGTTAAAACCACAGGATCACGTTTTTACGTACTTAGTGGTGCTGGTGCCCGACTGCAGCGTGCTTTGATAGCCTGGATGCTGGATCTGCATATTCGCCAAGGTTATACAGAAAAATATACACCTTTCATGGTAAAGAGCCAAACCCTTTTTGGGGCAGGTCAACTTCCGAAATTCATTGATAATCTATACCATGATATTGAAGAAGATCTCTGGATGGTGCCAACTGCCGAGGTACCCCTGACTGGTTTGCATATGGACGAGATCGTGGACGAAGCAGCTTTGCCATTCTATTACACGGCATATACTCCCTGTTTTCGCCGGGAGAAGATGAGCGCAGGACGTGATGTGCGTGGCATAAAGCGAGGTCATCAATTTGATAAAGTTGAGATGTATATTTATTGCAAGCCAGAAGACGCTGACCCAATGTTGGAAAAGATGCGTTCAGATGCTGAACAAACTTGCGCTGATTTGGGTCTGACTTACCGCATCAAGCAACTCTGTACTGGAGACCTGGGTTTTGGTGCTCGATTGACCTATGACCTGGAGGTATGGGCGCCTGGTTGTGATGAATGGTTGGAGGTTTCATCAGTTTCCAATGTGGGAGATTTTCAAGGTCGCCGGGCAAACATTAAGTTTCGCCCTAGCGATGGTGGCAAAACCCGATTTGTAAACACTCTGAATGGATCAGGATTGGGTATGCCGCGTACCTTGATTGCTGTATTGGAAAATTATCAACAGGCAGATGGATCTGTTGTCGTTCCTGAAGTGCTGCGTCCGTGGATGGGCGGTATAAAAGTTCTTCACCCCGAATAAGGATATATACTAAATGAATTTACCTGTCTATGTTGCTAATTTATTAATTCTGGGGATCATGACTGTTGGCCTGCTTGGATTGCTTATTCCAGTAATTCCAGGATTGGTGATAATTTGGCTGGCCAGCCTCGCTTATGGGCTTGGTGTAGGTTTTCAGACACCAGGTTGGATATTTTTCTCTATTCTCACAATCATAATGGCTGTCGGATCTGTTATGGACAACTTGGTCATGGGGCAACAGGCACACAGTAGTGGCGCTTCATGGATTTCAGTTTTACTGGCAATGTTATTTGGAGTGATTGGCACATTTATTCTGCCAATTATCGGTGGATTCATTGGAGCATTAGTAGCTTTATTTCTGGCTGAATGGATCCGTAGAAAAAACTGGCGTGAAGCCATGAAAGCCACAACGGGTTGGGCTACTGGTTGTGGATGGGCTATTGTGATTCGATTTGTTATGGGTTTATTGATGATAGGTATCTGGATAATCTGGGTCCTGGTGGTTTAACCAAGGACCCAGATCAAGGGTTATAGGGAAATGGAGTTGCTTAAAAGAGCAACCAATAATTTGGTGGCGTTATTTACATCATCGATATCCACCATCTCAGATGGGGAATGAATATACCGGCAGGGGATGGAAATACATCCAGCCGGAACTCCGGAGCGGGTTAACTGTATGGCAGTTGCGTCAGTTGTGCCACCTTCCAGGACTTCGCGTTGGAAGGGGATTTTGGTTTTTTCTGCAGTACGGATCATCCATTCCACCACCCTCACATCGGATAACATGCGACCGTCTTTGATCTTGATAGCAGGACCCTTACCGAGTCCAACATCCATTCTTCTGGCTTTGGGAGTGTCACCAGTACCGGTAACGTCCAGTGATATACCAATATCCGGATCTATACCGTAAGCGGAAGTGGTTGCACCGCGCAAACCGACTTCTTCCTGAGTGGTGAAGACGAAATAAATTTCGTGGGGGGAGTTTTTCAAGGTTCGCAATGCTTCGATCATGACAGCACAGCCAATGCGGTCATCCATTGCCTTGGCAATCAAACGCTTACCCATGTTATAAAAAGGACGTTCAAAAGCTGCAACATCTCCGGTTTTGATAGGGCAATTATTGGTGCTGGTTGCACCCACATCAATGAACAATTCGCTGACGGAGAGGGTTTTTTGGATATCTTTAATTCGTTCACCACCGATCACGCCTGTTATGCCATTTACAAAACGCACACGGCCACTATACAAAGTATGGGGATAAAGTCCTCCGATACCCGAAAAACGAATAAAACCATTAGGATCGATATGGGTTGCGATCAAGCCGATCTCGTCCATATGACCAGCCAACATGATACGTTTTCCGTTCTTGCCGGACTTACCCTTGAGGGCGATCAAATTTCCGAGTGCATCCACTTTAATTTCATCTGCCAGGGATTCAATTTCAGAACGGATAACCTGGCGAATATCATGTTCATAACCCGATGGGCTGAAAGTTTCAGTAAGTTTTTGGATAAGGGCATTCATTATTTTCGCTCCTGTGTCAGGATATCGAGTGGGATGGATTGTAAGGTTGCTTTGAGTAATGAAATCGTATTATTAAAATCGCTGATGCGAGCCATGCCTGCAGCTGTGTGTGGATAACGACCGGGTATGGATATGGAAACAGAAGGGATTCCAGCTCTCTGTTTGTGGATGGCTCCCGCATCGGTGCCTCCCCCGCCAGGCTGACGGTACTGGTAAGGAATACCCTCTTTTTCACAAGTTTCTACCAGATGTCTTATTAATCTTGGGTCAGATAATGTGGCTCCATCCGCAATATAGATCGCAGGGCCAGCTCCAAGATGACAATTGTAGGAGGTGTTATCCTCATCATCCCAAGTAGGCAGATCATTTGCAGGAGTTGAATCCACCACGAAAGCCAGATCCGGGTTGAAATAATAGGCTGCCACCTTTGCGCCGCGCAATCCAGTTTCTTCCTGGACTGTGAATGCAACCTGCAGATCGATGTTGGCGGGTGCTTGTTTCATTATTTCAATCAAGACAGCCACCCCTAAACGGTCATCCAATGCTTTTCCTATCAGGGAAGTGCCAACATGCTGAAAGCGGGTGGCAAAAACAGCTCTATCACCGGGCTTGATCTTATTACTTCCGGGTCCTATGTCGATACGCAGTTTTTCAAGCGAGATCTTGTCCCGGCGATCACTGGATGTGGTCAGGTGAATGGGTCGGGCGCCGATCACTCCAGGGATATGCTCTTTACCGACGATAACTGCCTTTCCAGGCAATTGCCGTAAATCGATACCGCCACTGGTCTCGAAACGAAAAAGACCATCACCATCATCGGCAGCGATCATGAAACCTATCTCATCCATGTGGGCTGCAAGCATGACCTTGAGGGGTTTTTTTGAGGTCCCTTTTTTAAATGCCAGCAGATTGCCGAGCGTGTCGACCTTGAAATTTGTGACATAAGAGCGGATCTCTTCCAAAATTATGCTGCGAACTTCACCTTCATCTCCAGAGAGAGCCATGGCTTGGCATAATTTTCCAAGAAGTGTTATTTGTTTCTTGTCCAGATGTGTAGAATTTGTCATCTTAAGAATCCAATGCTATCGTATTAATATAATCTTCTGTTAACGAAGCGATAAATCCGGCTAATAATCGCCCAGTACGTTGAATATCTTTGAGGGCAACCATTTCAACTGGAGTATGCATATAGCGAATGGGAATACCGATTGCCATGGTTGGGATTCCTTCAGCAACGACTTGGGTGGCAAAAGCATCTGTTCCAGAATGACGCCCAGTGATCTCAACCGTGTAAGGGATCTCTATTTTATCCGCCAGTTCTTTAAAGCTTATATGAAGTTTGGGATGAATATTTGGCCCCCACATCAAGGTGGGACCCTTGGTCAGCGGGAAGGTATTCCAGTCGTCTGTACCAGGTCCTTTAGCCCAGGTAGTATCGATCACAATGGCCAAAGATGGTCGAATTTGATATGCAGATGTGTAAGCTCCGATAAGACCTTCCTCTTCCTGTACAGTTGCCACAGCCCAAATATCCCAGCCATGCTGTCTGGATTGAAGTCCCTGTAAACAGATGGTGAGGGCTGCTACCGCAGCTCGATTATCAAGAGAATGACCTGCAATTGTCTCCCCGTTCATTTCCAGAGGTACCTGGGCAAAGGAGGCAATATCTCCGACCTGGATCAATTGTTTGACCTTTTCCGGGGCCAGTCCTGTATCAATAAAAAGGTATTCCATCGGGATGGCTTTATTGTCCAATTCTTCTGGAAGAAGAGCGGCAGAGGGTTGCACCACCCAACCCGGAAGTGGCGAATGAGGGTTAGCCTTTGGGCCACTGGCGTGTATCCATACCTGTTGCCCTGGCAAAACCCGAGGATCAACCCCGCCTACATCTGTGAAGCGTAGAAAACCATTTTGAGTGCCTGTGATCATCAAACCAATGGCATCCATATGGGTTGCCAGCATGATGGCTGGACGAGGTGAGTTGAGAGTGCCACGACGTAAACCATGCAATGAACCTAATCGACTGATACTGAGTTCGTCGACCAATGGGTGCCATTCTTTCTGGATGATCTCGGAAACTGGAGTTTCATTTCCTGAAAGACCTGGCGCGGTTATTAGCTCTTTTAAGAACGGAAGTATGTCATTCATATCGTGTTTTCGCATCTCCAAGAATAATGGAATCTTAATCATTGAAAACTGGACTTCTTACAGTTAAGTTGGCTCGGGAGTTGGGCTTGGAATTTCTGAAGGTGTTGATGTTGGTGTATCCGTGCTAGATGGAGTAGGTGTTGGCGTATCCGTACTGGATGGAGTAGGTGTCAGTGTGGGAGTTTGACTGGGTGTGTAGGTTGGAGTTGATGTTTCTGTACTGGTTGGAGTCAGAGTCTCAGTGTTTGTTGATGTTGGAGTTTCAGTACTGGTCGGATTAGGGGTATCTGTGCTGGTTGATGTGAATGTCGGTGTTATGGTTGCTGTAAAAATGGTGGTTTCGCTTGGTAAAATTGTGGCTGTGGGAGTTTGGCCCGATAGACGAGGGGTCATGCTTACAGCTACATATCCCAGGCAATAACAGGGTATCGTTGATACGATTACCGCGAGCAGGATCAAGCGAGTGCGGATTTTCTTTGAGGCTTGTTGGAACACAAGAATATGATAACATCAGTCTGCACACTGGGCAAGGAATACAAACCGGCAGCTACATTAAGTGGAATATTAAATGATCCCAATACGTATAAGAATTACAGGTTTTCTTTCTTATAAACAAGCAGTTGAAGTGGATTTTTCAACCTTTGAATTGGCTTGTATCTCAGGCGCAAATGGTGCAGGGAAATCTTCTTTGTTGGATGCCATCACGTGGGTACTATTCGGGCAGGCACGGAAAAGGGACGATTCGCTCATCCATAATCACCCAGATGTGAAGGCAGCCGAAGTGATTTTTGATTTTCAATATGAAGATCAAATTTACAGAATCCAAAGAACCCTGCCGCGTAATAAAAGCACTATGTTGGAATTACAGATCCGGGCTGCACCGGAACCGGACGGGGAAGTGATCTGGCGCTCTTTAAGCGAGCATAATATCAGGGAAACTCAGGCTCGCATTGTGCAAATATTACGATTGGATTACGATACCTTCATTAATGCCGCCTTCTTTTTACAGGGAAAAGCTGACCAATTTGCCCAACAACCTTCCGGGAAACGTAAAGAAATATTAGGCAATATTCTTGGATTGGAATTGTGGGAGACTTTCCGTTATCGTGCTAATGAGCGCAGAAAAGTAGTTGAACGCGACCTGGCTTCAAAGGATGGGCAACTCCAAGAGATAGAACTTGAATTGTCTGAAGAATCAGTTCGCAAGAGCCGGCTAAAAGAATTGGAAGAACAATTGGAAGGGATGATCACCTCCCGAAAACTGCAAGAATCCACACTTGAAAAACTTCGACAACTCATTAATTCATTAAAACAGCAACATATTTTGGTGGATACTTTGAACGCTGGTGTGATGCGCACAATCAGTAAATCGGATGCACACAATGCACGATTGGCAGAAAGAATAATTGAAAAGGAAAGGTTTGTCAGCCTGCTGGAACGTGCGATAGAGATTGAACAAGCCTATACACATTGGAAAAGTGTGCAAAAAGACCTTGAGAACTGGGAAGCAGTAGCGGAAAGATTTCGTGAACATGAGAAAGAACGCCAGCCACTATTAAACCAGCTCAGTAGTGAACAAGCACGATTGGAACAGGAGATGAAAACCCTGCTAACTGAGCAAGAAAACATTAAGACCCAAGAAGAAGCACTTCCGGAGCTGGAAAAAGAACAATTAAGGTTGCATACTTCAATTTTAGGTGTTGATAAGAAATTAAAAGAACGTGACCAGATGAACGAAGCCATCAAACTGGCGCGCGAAAAACAAATAGAAATGCGTTCTGAAAATGACAGGCTTAAATCGGAGATGTCTGAATTAAAAGATAGAATCGAGAATCTGGAAGCCACCGAAGGGGCAATTTGTCCACTGTGTGGACAGAGCTTAAGCCCAGAGGACAGGGTAATTTTGATCGATCAATTGAATAATCAAGGTACAGCATTGGGAGACCGCTTCCGTGCCAACAAGTCAGGATGGGATGAAATAACCCTGCAAGTTACCAACATGGAAAATGAGTTGACCAATCTATTGCCTGCAGAAAAGGAACGTTTATTACAAACCACGCAATTGACCCAATTGGAAGATCGCACACGGACATATCAGGAAAACCTGTCCGAGTGGAAAGACAATAAGGCCGGGAGATTCATTACGGTAAAACAGTTGCTGGAAAAGGAAAACTTTCTGCCAGAAACTCGTAATGAGTTGGCTGAATTGGATAAGAAATTAGGCAACCTGGGATATGATGCAGTTGCTCACGATGCAGCCAAACGTGCGGAGATCAAGGGGCGTGAATCCGAGGTGGAATATCACAGCCTGAGTTCAGCCAAAGCAGCCATTAAACCCCTGGAAGATGAGATCAACAACCTTCACAAGCAAATTGATGACCTGGCAGTTGAGATTGAAAAACAGAAAGAGGAATTGAAACAAGCCACAGATGCACTTACAGACGCCGAAAAGATGAAACCGGATATGATTGGTGCTGAACGCGCTTTATTTGATATCCAGGAGCAGGAAAATCGTTTAAATCAGGATGTGGGAGCTGCACGTCAGAAAGTGAGTGTCTTGAAAGATCTTCGCTCTCGACGGAAACGCCTGGATGGCGAGCGGGAAGACCTGGCAGGGTTGATCGGTAGACTTAAAACCCTTGAACGTGCCTTTGGAAAAGATGGTGTGCCAGCCTTGTTGATCGAACAGGCACTGCCGGAAATTGAAAGCCGGGCCAATGATCTGTTGGATCGCTTGAGTGACGGATCCATGTCGGTAAGGTTTGTAACCCAATCTTCCTATAAAGATAAGAAAAGAGATGACTTAAAAGAAACTCTGGATATCCAGATCAGCGATGGGGTAGGTGTACGGGATTACGAGATGTTCTCAGGTGGGGAAGCTTTCCGGGTGAATTTCGCCATACGGCTGGCTTTATCCGAGGTTCTGTCTCACCGAAAAGGCGCACGTTTGCAAACCCTTGTAATTGATGAAGGATTTGGATCCCAAGATGCTCACGGTCGACAACGCTTGATCGAATCCATCAATGCAGTGCGGGGTGATTTTGCGAAGGTTCTGGTGATCACGCACCTTGATGAACTTAAGGATGCCTTCCAGACCCGCATTGATGTTACTAAAACAGAGAATGGATCGGTTGTCAGTGTGATCTAAAGTCCGATTTATTCGACTCACAAATGAGGTACTAAGCATACCAAGGTGGGATCAAAAAACAAAAGGCACCAATCTTGTTCATAAAGATTCCTGATGCCTTTGTATCGTGGAGGATAAACAACAAGTATTGTTACATTTCATTCATTGCAAAATCTGGTCCACGGTTGATCTCCCAGGGATATATTATGTGAACATCCGTAACTGCTGCAAAATAATCGGGTTTTGTGTTGCCAAACAAGTTCCGATATGGATTGAAATGTAATACACAAGTTTCCGGGAAACCTCCGGCAGCTGAGACGCGATTCTTGACAGCTGTAATTGTGCGACCGGAACCCCAAACATCATCAACGATCAAGGTTAGTCGCCCAGATAACAGGTCATCCGAAGGAAATTGTATGAAGGTTGGCCATGCCATTAAAGGGCGATCTGACTGATGTTGGGCGGGAAAATCCACAGCAGCGGTCAGCATGTGTGTCAGACCCATTGCTTCAGCCAACATCCCTCCCGGGATGATGCCACCGCGTGTGATCATCACCATGGACGTGAACTCGCCGCGAAATTTAGGCAGAAGTGTATCAATCAGGCGGTCAACATCCTGCCAGGTGAGAATTTCACGACGTTGGGATTCCATTATTGATTAAGGACTGCTGCCAGGGGAGCAGGTGCGGTGATTGTCGCAGTTGAACCACTTGCCTGGGCTGCTTCAACATCACGTGCCCACAGGTATAGACAAGTGTGATAGGCTGTTGAAGTATAGGTTGATGCAACAGTTGCCACCATGATGAAAATACTGGCAACGATCACACCCAGGCTGACACCACTGATCCATCCAAATGTGGTAGCCCCAGTCAATGAGACGATTCCCAATCCTACGCCAAATCCCAGAGCAATACCGGTACTCCCCAACAAGAATCCGATCAAGCCGGTGACGGCTTTTACACCAACCGTGCTAATACCTATCAGTAAAAGATTGTTCTTGATTATTGCACCGGCACGCTTTAATCCATCTTTTAAATTAATGTCCTCGATCACCATGGCAGGAAGGATCAAGAAAGCTGCTTCCGTCCAGACAGTGTCGATCAAACCAGCCAGGAGATTACGGCCTCCACTCTTACCTTTGCCTTTAACAAGACCTTTAATGAGGTTGACAAAGGTCGAAGCAGCCGAGAGGCTGAGGATTTCCAGCCAATCCCGTTTGACGATATTCCAGGCCTTATCCATGCGTCCATCTCCTTCAGATAGGTATCCATAGATCAGATAAATGGTCATGGAGGAGAAAAGATATGAGATTGAAAACTGGGAAAAAACCAGAAGTGTTCCCATGATAAATAAGATGATCCGTCCAATAACAGAGCTATCCCCTCCCAACAAAAGTCCTGCCGCAGCCATGGGAATTATGAATATGATCGAAACAGTGAAGCCTGCAAATAACGTGATGATGGATGGTTTGATCAGATCTTTGTCAGCCAATACCATTTGCCAGGCTTGTTTTAAAAATGCCCAACCTCTCGAAAAATTTTGCATGATTTATCTCCTAATATTAATTTTCTTTGGTGAATGAGTACGAAATATTGCCTAACAATATCTTCATACATTTACGAGATTTATTAAATTAAGTTGTTTTTACCTGTCTCCGCACTTTCTGGATAGCCTTGTACCTATTAGTTATTTGGTAATGCATTTTGGATGAATTCGACCAGATTATTTTTTAAAACAGCCAATGAAGGTAAATGAATATACATCATGTGGCCAGCCGGGTAATAACTCATCGAGATATTATCTTGCAGGCTGATATCCAAACCCAGGTGGTCAAATGTATAACGGGTTGCAAAGTAAGGGGTGGCAAGGTCATAATAGCCATTGGCAATATGGACCCTTAGATATGGATTGCTGCTCATGGCTTTACGCAAGGTTTCGGCCACATTTACATAATTGTTTTCATTCTGAGCGTAGCTCCAGGGCCAAACTTTGGGGTTGAGGATTTCGTATGGAAGATCGCTCTCGAATTCCAGCTCGCTGCGCACATAATCATTCAGTGTGGCTGTGTAAGGACCGGTGATGGCTGCCATGCTCGGGTCGAATTCGAAATTTTCACCTGCTGAATCCCGGTCAATGCCAGTGAACCGGGTATCCAAACGGCCTATTGTGCGGTTTTTATCACGGAGCAATTCTTTGGTGAACCTGAAGATCTCAATCCGCAAGTCACTACGAAGAATGTAATCCATTGAAAGCCCTGTAAAGCGTGCCAACTCGGATGCGATCCGGTTACGTTCCCTTGTAGACAGGGAGCTTCCCCTGGCCAGCGCCAGTGTATATTCTCCGGATGCAAATTTTTCTACCTCTTTCAGTAAGGATTCCAGGGTTTTTCGTGTGTGGACCCGGCCGTGATAGAACGCAGTTGCAGCATAGGTCGGCAGGAAAAGAATGTAAGGCAGATCATTACCCGGATCAAAATGGGCGGTTTGAAAGTCCAGGATGGATGAAATCAGCATGATTCCATTCAGATACATTCCATGCCGATCCTGTAAATAACCCGATAGTCCGGCTGATCTTGTAGTACCATAACTCTCCCCTATCAGAAATTTTGGAGAAAGCCAGCGCTGGTAGCGGGTGGTGTAGAGCCTGATAAAATCTCCAACACTTTCGATGTCTTTCTGGAAACCATGGAATTCACGCGCTTTTTGGCCTTCTGCAGGGCGGCTGAAACCAGTGCTGACCGGGTCGATGAATACCAGATCGGATACATCCAGCAGGGAAAACTCATTATCCACCAGCATAAAAGGCGGTCGAGGCATATAACCTTCCTCGGTCATATGCACCCGGCGTGGACCAACGACCCCCAAATGAAGCCAGACTGAGGACGATCCCGGACCACAATTGAATGCAAATGTTATGGGTCGGAGAGTCCTGTCTTCAACACCATCCATCGTATAGGCTGCAAAGAAAAAAGCAGCTTTGGGTTTGGCTTTTTCAGCTTCTTTGTCACGGTCGGCAGATTCTTCCTTGAGGATCATGGTGCCAGTTGTAACTGTGTAGTTAATCTTTTTCCCGGCTATGGTGACTGTATGGTGTGTCTCCACCAGTTGGTCCACCGGCTCTGTCTTGGGTTCTTCTTCTTTGGTTGATTCGTTATCTTTTGATTTGTCGTTTTCTGTCATAATTGATTTCCTCTCTTTTAGTGGCCTTTGATGATAATGCCAATAATATCACCAACCCAAAAGGGACAAATAGGGTATTACCACAGATGGGGTTTGTGGAGGTGGTTGTTTCCTGGGTGGCAATCCGAGCTGGTTGAACTGTAACTGATGTGATTTCTGATGTTTGCAACGATGGTGTTTCCATAAGGATGCGTTTAAGCTCCCAGTCAGCTCCTGAGAAGATCAATGGGTAATCCACTGCTATCAGTTTTGTATCAACATAAAGAAAATTTATCACATAGGATTGATAATAAGATTCTCTGACAAAAATTCGAATGGAACCATCCCCATTATCCACCCAATTCCCATTGGCTAATATGTATTGTCCATCATCGTATTTGCATTCGAAATAGGCAGTATGGTCCGATTGGAGTCTTACGTTCATTTGCATTTTCCTCTGGTTTCCCAGAAGGAGTAATTCACTTGAGTATTCTCCGCTGACAGAGAATGGATCAAAACCTGCAGCAATGGTCGCTGTTGCAGCAAGTGGTGTGGGAGTCTGCGTCAACCAGGGAAAATCATAAATTCCGTTAACTTGTAATAAACTTCCCGGAAAAAAAGAGGAGATATTCTGCGCGATATTTAACACAATCGGGTCGGTTGGTGCCAGCTGCAGGGCAGTGTGGATCTCCTGGATGGATCGTTTGGCATCCCGGGTGACTCCATAGGTCCAGGAATCCCAGAAGGCGCGGTTGGAAAGCAAGTCCGCAAAGCCGGCATGCCACTGGGCATCCTGGGGCTTGAGAGCTAGGCATTTTTCGTAGGCTTCCACACTGAGAGCATACAACTCCTCCCCCCCCTTATCCGTGCGGTAACCTTTTCCAAGAAAAAATACACGCTTGGTC
>JBDRQK010000275.1:0-11389 GCA_043826315.1 Chloroflexota bacterium | reverse complement strand
GACACCATTCAGGCAAGAAATTTAATCCGTTCAATCGCTGCAGGCGCTGCAGCCCATTCTGATCATGGGCGCGATATGGCATTCACATTAAAAGCTGTCGCAAATGGTGAAGCAGAGGGTTATATTATTCGGGATGTGGCTAAATTACGGAATATCGCAGCTCTCTATGACATAATTGTTGAAAATAGATCCCCAGAAGAAATAGCGAATGACCTGGCAGATTTATATATTGCCCAATTTGGCCAGCAACGAGGCGAAGTTGTTTCAACAAGGCGAGCACCAAAGAAAAGAATGAAAATTTGGAAAGAGAATGGTGTCGTTCCGCGAGGCATAGATCGGGAGGTTGTAGAATCGTTGCATCGTACCCACATCGGCGATGACCAAAATTATGAACATATTTTGCAACACGCCATCCGCACGAGTTTGTCAGATGGTTGGGGTGGCTCGATGATAGCCACGGATGTTTCAGATATTCTCTTTGGAACTCCTGCTCCGATCTTGGGGCAAGCCAATCTGGGAGTCCTTAAAGACGATATGGTAAATGTGGTTGTGCATGGACACGAACCAACCCTCAGCCAGATGATCGTGGCAGCTTCTCAAGATCCAGAGATTATAGAATATGCAAAAAATGCTGGAGCAAAAGGTATCAGTCTTTCTGGAATTTGTTGCACCGCTAACGAAATACTATTGAGACAAGGTATACCAGCAGCAGGAAACTTCTTACACCAGGAACTGGCAATATTAACAGGTGCTGTGGAGGCAATGGTAGTAGATGTTCAGTGTATTATGCAAGCGTTGGTAGGTGTGGCAGCTAATTTTCACACAAAAATTATAACTACATCTCCAAAAGTTCAAATCACTGGAGCCACTCATATTGAATTTGATGAACACAAGGCACTGAGTATTGCCAAGACTATTCTAAAAGTGGCAATAGATAATTATAAGAACCGTGGCAAAATTCAAATACCTAATTTTACTGAAGACCTGATCCCAGGTTTTTCGCATGAATATATCAACTATATGCTGGGTGGGACTTATCGGGCTTCATTCCGACCCTTAAACGACGCCATAATTTCAGGACGTATTCGCGGGGTGGCTGCGATTGTTGGTTGTAATAATGCACGGTCCAATCAAGATTATATTTTTAACTATGTGACAAAGGCACTTCTCAAGCAAGATGTCTTAGTTGTTCAAACTGGCTGTGGAGCAATTGCCAGCGCAAAAGTTGGTCTAATGTTAGGTGAAGCAGGATTAAGTGAAGTAGGCCCTGGATTGCGCGAGATTTGTGAAACTGTTGGTATTCCTCCAGTGTTGCATATGGGATCTTGCGTTGATAACACCCGCATTCTAACTGTTCTAACGCAAATGGTTGAAGAGGGAGGCTTGGGAGATGATATTGATCAAGTACCTGCGGTTGGGTTAGCTCCGGAATGGATGAGTGAAAAAGCGCTTTCGATTGGAACATACTGCGTAGCTTCAGGAGCTTATGTAATATTTGGAGGATCGTCACCAGTCAGCGGGATGCCCGATAGAGTCTCTGATAGTGACAAAGTCCTCAACTATATTAGTGCGGGATGGGAAAAACTTTATGGAGGAAAACTTGAGTTTATTCCGGATCCTGATGAGATGATCAAGGCAACCCTTGCGCATATCGACGCCAAGAGAGCAGCCCTCGGCATTCAGGAATATGATGCTTCTAAGTACGGAAGAAGTGGGGATACAAAAATGATCGCTTTGGAAAAACTTCCTCTTGCTGAGAAACGTAAAGCTATTTACGGAACAGCAGCAGACTAACCCCGGGAGATATCATTATGTCACGTTATATTGCCACTAGAGCTATTCGCGGAGCTTCCGCACTTGTCACTGAAGCAGAACTTATGCTTCGAAAAGCTATTCACGAAAAAGGCGAGGAAACCAAGGTTGCCTTTCCAAATACGGCATATTTTATGCCGACAATTCTGGGGATGACAGGACAGACGGTAGAAACCCTTGGACAATTAGAACCGGCTCTTAAACACGCTCGTGATCTACTGCATCCTATGCCGGCGAATAATAAATGGACCCCATACCTGGGGGAAACACTGGATAGTGGCATGGCAACTTTGCTTGCCGCCGAGGTGATTGAGGCTGTTCGTTTCGTGTATGGTTTACAACCGGAAAAAATGGATGGATTTCATTTGGCTGGTGGAACTTCATACGGCGCATCAAACGGAACCGACCACCTTAATGGTCCAATCGATGATATCCAGCTCAGGTCCTGGGGTATTCAATTAGTCGATGGACGCATGCCGGGTTTCGCTGCAATTGTTGGGTGTGCCAAGTCAAATGAAGTTGCGGTTCAAATTGTCCGGGAACTTCAAAAACGTAATATATTGACATTCCTATCTGGGAATGTAAATGGCAGAAGTATCATTCATCAATTGAATGAAGAAGGTGTTGAATTAGGTTATGACACCTATACGGTTCCTTTTGGAACTGATACCTTGAGTGCGATCTATGCACTTGGCTTTGCAACAAGATCTGCGTTGACCTTTGGCGGATTAAAGCCAGGTATGGCTCGTGAAATCCTTCTGTACAATAAAGAACGTGTTTTTGCATTTGTTTTAGCATTGGGTGAGATAGATGATCTAAAATACGCTGCGGCAGCTGGAGCAATTAATTTTGGATTCCCTGTAATTGCAGATACTGTAATTCCCGAGATCCTTCCTACCGGTGTAACTACTTATGAGCATGTTGTTAGTATGCCATTTAACCAAATAGATGGCAAAGACGATCTGGAACGGGCGGAACGTCTGGTACAGAAATGTATCGAGATCAGGGGTGTAAAAGTTAAAGTTTCCAATGTTCCCGTTCCTGTTCCTTATGGCTCCGCTTTTGAAGGTGAAGTTGTGAGGAAAGCAGATTTGAGGGTTGAATTTGGTGGAAAATATTCAAGAGCCTTTGAATATTTATACATGAGTAAGCTTGAAGATGTAACGGATGGCAAAATCGAAGTTGTGGGTGATAATTTTAAAGATATTCCATCACAAGGATCTATGGATCTAGGAATCGTCGTTAAGGTTGCCGGTCGTCAAATGCAGCAGGACTTCGAACCAGTTTTGGAAAGGCAGATTCACTATTTTATTAATGGTGCATCAGGAATTCAGCACGTGGGACAACGCGATATCGCATGGATCCGGATTTCTAATGGAGCAGCTGAAAAAGGTTTTGACTTGGAGCATTTTGGAAAAATATTGCATGCGCGATTTCATGAAGATTTCGGTGCTATTGTCGATAAAGTTCAAGTCACAATTTATTCGGATCCTGAGAAAGTCCAGGAGTGGTTAACAAAAGCACGTGAAGCATATGATTTCAGAAATAAGAGACTGGCAGATCTTACTGATGACAAAGTTGACGAATTCTATTCATGCACCTTATGTCAATCATTTGCACCTAACCATGTTTGTATTGTAAGCCCAGAAAGACTCGGATTGTGTGGAGCTTACAACTGGTTGGATTGCAAAGCATCATTCAGTATTAATCCAACCGGACCCAATCAACCGATTAAATTGGGTAAACCAATTGATACGGAGAAGGGTTATTGGGAAGGAACTAACGGTTATGCAAAAATTGGTTCCCACGATGTAGTAAGCGAAGTAGCCATGTATTCGATTATGGAAAACCCGATGACCGCCTGTGGTTGCTTCGAGTGCATTGTAATGTTGATTCCAGAAGCAAATGGAGTGATGATAGTCAGCCGAGAAGATACTTGTATGACACCAGCAGGAATGACCTTTTCAACTCTGGCGGGAATAGCTGGTGGAGGATTGCAAACACCAGGTGTGATGGGTGTTGGCAAGTTTTATTTAATAAGTCCAAAGTTTATTTCGGCTGAAGGTGGTTTTACCAGGGTTGTTTGGATGAGCAAAGTTCTAAAGGAATCCATGGCTGAAGAGTTACAAATTGTTGCCTCTCGTGAAGGCGACCCGGATTTACTCAGCAGAATAGCTGATGATAGTAATGCAAGTACAGTCGATGAGTTGCTTGCCTTTATGGAGGAGCATAACCACCCAGCATTATCGCTCGATCCGATGTTCTGATAGAGCTATGGATTAGTAATGAAAATTTTCATTACTAATCCATAAATTCTTTTCATGAATAAAGAAAGAAGAACTCTGAAGATAGTTGCACCTACAAGCTTTTCTGAAAATATATGAGTTAAGGCGATTATTTCGTTTAGAAAATCTAAGTATATGTTTTTAATGAACGATATTAGACCAAATATATTGTTATTTAATGCAGTTCAAAAATAGATTACTGATATCAGCAACAACGGTTCTTTTATAAAATTGAGAGGAGAAAAGAATAATGCCAATCGAAATTCCAAAAGATAAATGGCCTGGAGCAGTAAGAACTGTTACCCTGGGCGCAACCCACGGAGAAGGAGGAACTCGAAATAGCACAGTCACCGTTGGAGGGGAAACAACCTTGCCTTTCATGCAATTTGAAGCTCCTACTCCAAATAAGCCGGTTGTAGCAATAGAAATAAAAGATCATAAACCAGAAGATTGGTCTCCTTTGTTGGCAAAGATCTGGGGAGATGCCATGTCGAATCCAGCCGATTGGGCAATCGCAGCAGAAAAAGCTGGAGCTGAGATCATTGTTTTAGCCCTGAGCGTAAATGATGAAGCGGGAAATCAGACAACCCCAGAAAAAGCAGTAACTTCGGTACAATCTGTTTTAAAGGCCTGCGGGTTACCCTTGATTGTGTTCGGACCTGGTCAGGTGGATCTCGACAATGAACTATTAGTACCAATTTCAGAAGCTACAAAAGGCGAGAGAATTGTATTAGGAATTTGCGAAGACAAGAATTACCGGACTATTGTTGCGACAGCTATGGCGAATGATCATCTGGTGACAGCCCGTACACCAATGGATGTCAATCTTTCAAAACAATTGAATATCCTGATTACGGATATGGGAATGCCGGCGAATCGGGTTTTAATGGATCCTACAACGGGAGCTCTAGGTTATGGAATCGAATATGGTTATTCTGTAATGGAACGATTGAGATTGGCCGCTCTTCAAGGTGATGCCATGACTCAACTGCCAATGATTGTGACACCGGGTTTTGAAGCCTGGAAAACCAAGGAAGCCAAGGTAGGTGAAGGTGTTCCTGCATCATGGGGAGATTGGGAAGAAAGGTCCATTAATTGGGAAACTATAACAGCAATTTCGCTGGTTCAAACCGGAGCTGACATCGTAGTTCTTCGTCATCCCGAAAGTGTAAGAAGAGTAAAAACTGCAATTAATGATTTAATGATGGCCTAAAGGAGAATTAGATATGGCACTCTCAGGTATTCAAATTTATAAATTGCTCCCAAAGACCAATTGCAAAGAGTGTGGGTTTCCAACTTGCCTGGCTTTTGCCATGAAATTGGCTGCAAAACAAGTGGAGCTTTCTGCGTGTCCTTACGTAAGCGAAGAATCAAAAGCTGAGTTAGCAGAATCTTCTGCACCTCCGATACGTTTGGTTTCAATAAAAGCCGGAGGAATGGAAGTTAAAGCAGGGAATGAAACCGTCATGTTCCGGCACGAAAAGACATTCTTCAATATGCCAGGATTGTTTTTAAGAGTGAAATCAAGTATGGTTGTTGATGCTATACAAGATGTGGTATCTAAAGCTGATGCCTATCGAGTAAATTATGTGGGTATGGACCTCATTGTTGATGGATTCGCAGTCGAAGCCGATGATGAAGGAAGATTTACAGAAGCTCTTAAAGCCGTACGATCTGCAACAAAACGTCCTTTGATCCTGATTGGAAAAGAATCGGCAATTAAGGCTGGAATGGAAATTCTGAACGGAGAAAATCCTCTCCTTTACGCAGCAAATGGATCTAATTGGGAGGCGATGGCGGAAATTGCCAATAAATACTCGACATCCCTGGTTGTTACTGGTGAGAATTTTGATGATCTGGAAGAATTAACAGGAAAACTTAAAGCCAAAGGATGTGAAGATATTGTCCTCGATCTCGGATCAAGTCGCCTGGGAGGCAATTTGTCGAAGTCAACACAATTACGCAGGTTGGTGTTAAAGAAAAACCAGCGTTCATTGGGTTTCCCGACAATTTCTTTTGCAAATGGCGCAGATGGTCAGGACGCTATAGAAGCAGCTCAAGCAATTGGTAAATATTCCGGTTTTATCGTACTTGACAGATTTGCACCGGAATTATTTTATCCACTACTCGTGTTAAGACAAAATATTTATACCGACCCTCAAAAACCTATACAGGTACAACCAGGAGTTTACGAGATAAATTCACCGGATCAAGACAGCCCGGTATTGGTAACAACAAATTTCAGCATTACATATTTCAGTGTAGCCAACGAAGTGGAAGGTTCTGGAATGCCTGTTTGGTTGCTGGTGACAGATGCAGAAGGTATGAGCGTACTGACAGCCTGGGCAGCTGGGAAATTTGATTCTGAGCGGATAGCTAAATCTGTGAAAGAATTCGGAATTGCCGAGAAGATATCCAAGAAACGTTTGGTACTCCCTGGTCATGTCGCTGTCCTATCAGGTGAAGTCGAAGAAGAACTCCCTGGATGGGAAATTCGAGTCGGACCAAGGGAGGCTGTTGATATTCCATCTTTCTTAAAGCAGGTACTATAAATAATGAATTTAAGCGAGTGCACATTAATATCTTTATTATTCAAGAATAAATGATAAATATGATTAATTTATATGCAATCGCTCTCGCTTGGGCAATATGACAGAACATATTATTGTATTTAATAAAGACGAAATTAATGGCGAGTCAATAACTGTATCTGTACTTACAGGCACTCTTCTTTCAGATGCTGCTTTTCAAGCAGGTTGTGAAATCGGTCAACCTTGTGGTGGTCAAGGTCGTTGTGGACGTTGTCTGGTTCAAGTCATAAAAGGAAATGTCCGCAGGCGAAGCGCATTAAGGTTGACCGAGGAAGATGTCTCGAATGGTTATGCCCTGGCATGTCAAAGTATTATTGAGGGAGATGCAGAAATCCTTATCCCACAACAAGAGAAAATTGAAAGAAGACTTACCACAGATAAATCTGTTGTTGATGTTAGTATTCCAATTGGATACTCTTTTTCATCTTCTCAAAATATCAGACTCGTCCATCTCAAACTTCCCCCCCCCAGTATGGATGATCAGACTGATGATTGGAGTCGGTTACAGGCAGCATTCCGTTTACAAAGCGAGTACAAGAAAATTAAATGTTCAATTTCTGTTTTACGAATTCTAGGAACTACATTACGAGAAGGAAATTGGAGTGTAACTGGGATTATTGATATTTCAGATCAAGATTCCGGTAGTCCTGTTCAATTAATTCACCTTATCCCGGGGATTACAGAGATAACTGATCCTCTTTGGTCCTTGGCTATAGATATTGGAACTACAACGGTGACTGTTTGGTTGGTCGATCTTATTTCTGGTTCTGTTGTTTTCCGCGCTTCTGAATATAATGGACAGATTTCTCGAGGCGAGGATGTAATTTCACGAATAGTCTATGCAAGCAAAGAATCAGGCGGGGTAGATCTTCAAGCAAGAGTTATTGAAACGATCAATAAGTTAGTGATTGTTGTTTGTAAGCGTGCGGGTATAAATTCCAATCAAATTATCAAGGCTGTCATTGCTGGAAATAGTACGATGATTCATTTACTATTGGAAATTCCGCCATCCAGCATTAGGTTTTCACCATTTATAACCGTAGTTAACCACCCTATGCAAATTTCTGCAAAGGAAATTGGTTTGAAGTTATGCCCGGCTGCTGTTGTCGATTGTTTGCCGGGTATAGCCAGTTATGTTGGTGCAGATATCACCGCTGGAGTTTTATCTTCTGGAATGTATGCAACGGAAAAATTAACTTTATTCCTGGATGTAGGCACTAATGGGGAAATTGTACTTGGAAACCAGGATTGGCTGGTGAGTTGTGCCTGTTCTGCTGGTCCTGCATTTGAAGGTGCGGGTGTAGTGGATGGAATGCGTGCAACTGAAGGTGCGATCGAGGAAGTGTGGGTTAATACGACCACTTATGAACCAACAGTCCGGATAATTGGTGGCGGAAAACCGAAAGGAATTTGTGGCTCAGGTTTAATTTCACTTCTTGCTGAATTATTCCTTGCAGGATTAATTGATAAAGCTGGAAATGTTAATACATCACTAGATACTCCACGTGTTCGGGAAGGTGACCGAGGAGGTGAATATATTCTTGCATGGGCAGAAGAAACCGTATCTGGGAAGGATATCACGATAACAAGAGTGGACATTGATAACTTGTTAAGGGCAAAAGCAGCAATTTATGCAGGTTTTACCGTACTGGCTGAGCAGGTTGGTGTTTTATTGGAGGATGTTGAGCAAATACTTATTGGAGGATCATTCGGAAAGTATATAAACATTGAAAAAGCGATCCAAATCGGATTGTTACCCGATGTTCCTTGGGATCACTATAAATTTTTAGGAAACACATCGATCCTAGGTGCCTATAAAGCTCTTCTAAGTAGCGAAGCACGCCAGAAAGTTGAAGATATAGCCAATAATATGACTTATATTGAGTTGTCTGCAGATAATACATTTTATGAAGCATTTATGTCTGCCATGTTCTTACCTCATACTGATCTCAACCGCTTTCCAACTGTAAAAGCGGCATTAAATTTAATATAAATCAGGATCTGAATCATATAATAAAGAGAAAGGACACGAACCATGTATATTATCGGAGAAAATATTCATATAATTTCAGAGAAAGTTAAAGAAGCTCTAAAATCACGTGATAGTGAATTTTTTATGGACCTGGCGATCCGTCAGGTTGAGGCAGGAGCCCAAGCTGTAGATATAAACTTAGGTCCCAGAAAAAAGGATTGGGATGAGATTTTCCCTTGGATTATTAAATCAATCGAATCCGTTGTTGATGTACCTCTTTCTATTGACACAACAAATTTTGATGGAATAGAAGCGGCATTAAAAACTGTGACCAAAGCACAGCCAATTATCAACTCCACTTCTGCAGAAGAAGAAAGATTGGAAAGAATACCTTTATTGGCAAAAAAATATAACGCCAAAGTTATAGGTTTGACAATGGGGGCATCCGGCATCCCTATTGACGCAGATGATCGAATTAATATTGCTGTAGAATCTTTAATTCCGAGATTTGTAGAAATAGATTACCCTGTTGAAAACTTGATTATCGACCCACTTGTGCTTACAGTTTCTGGTTGCCAGGAATATTGCCCTCAATTAATTGAAGCTGTACGGACATTGCAATTTGCGTGGGACCCAACCCCCCTTATTTCTGTTGGTTTATCCAATGTTTCAAATTCGGTTCCAAATGAAGGTCGGCCTTTGATCAATCGAGTATATCTTGCAATGTTGATGGGTGTTGGTTTGAATATGATGATTGCAGACCCATTCGATAAAAAACAAAATGAAGTGATCCATATTATTGAAAATCGGGACGACAGAACACCTGTAGGGAGATTATATTTGAAGATTTCTGATAAAACAAATGCCGGCGAAGAGCTGGAAATTGATGATATAGATATGTCTGATCCACAACAGGTTGAGATATGGAAGACTGTTCAAATCTTACTGAACAAAGTGATCTATGCTGATAGCTATTTGAGTCAATAAAAAAGTAATATCCTTTGATTATTGGAGATTAAATATGCCTATATTCACACCAAGCCGCCGATGGCAACCACCATTTATGCCATTCAAAAGAGAAAAATTCAGTAAGAGACTTCTGGCATCCGTCGAAAGAGCAGTAAAAGGACCTTTATTTGGGTGCAGGATGTGTGGAAATTGCCTCCTTCAGGAAACAGCATTTATTTGCTCAATGGAATGTCCAAAAGGCATACGAAATGGACCTTGTGGAGGTTCCACTTCAGACCATTGCTATGTTGATGAAACCCGCCCATGCATGTGGTACGAAATATATGATCGAGCTTTCAAAATGGGACGTGAGGAAATGCTGTTGGAAGTTCTCCCTCCACTAGATTGGGATAAGGTAGGTACTGAAACGTGGGGAGATGTCACCAGGCAAGTAAAAAAGCTGGGAACCGGGAAAGTTATCTCAGGTCTTTTAACCCGCGATCCAGTCAAACGAACTGCAACATGGGATCTCGTTTTCCGGCCAGTTCGTCAACCTGATTGGTGGGAAGGTGATTCTGAATATCATCAGGCAAAATATGAAGAGCCGGTTTCCGATTTAGAAAGGAGATTAAGGGCAGGAGAGTTTGTAGTCACAAGCGAGGTAGCACCTCCAATGACTGTAGCTACAAAGAAGCTTATAAGTAATATAGATCTTGTAAAACCCTATGTTGCGGCAATTAATTTTACTGACTGCCCTTCTGCAACCCCGCGAATGTCATCCTGGTCTTGTTCTGCTACTGCAATCAAACAAAATGCTGAACCAGTAATGCAAATTGCTGCCAGAGATCGAACGAGAGTGGGTTTGCAGGCTGAAGTGATGGGAGCCTACAATCTGGGAATAAGAAATATTTTATGCCTTTCTGGTGACAGTATGAGTATGTCCGCATCCCCAACAGGTCGAATGGATATAGTGGATCTGGATTCCATACAGATGCTTTGGATATTAAGACGCATTCGGGACGAGGGAAAGTATCTGGATGGGCGTGCAATTAAGACTCCACCAAAATACTTCCTGGGTGCGGCGGCTTCACCTTTTGCATCTGACCCTCGTTTTCAAGCAATTCGGGAGCATAAAAAGGTTAATGCAGGTGCACAATTCTTCCAGACTAACCTGGTTTATGATCCTGGTGGTCTCGAAATTTGGATGAATGAACTTGTAAAAAGAAATATCCTAGATAAAGTCTATGTGTTAGTTGGAATAACACCTCTTAAGAATTATAAAATGGCCAAGTATATGAATGATGAAGTTCCAGGAGTGTTTATCCCTGAACCTCTCCTTAAACGAATGGAAGAAGCAGGTGACGGTGCTGCAGAGGAAGGCTTGACAATTGCATTAGAACTTGTGGAAAAAATCCGTACAATTCAGGGTGTAAATGGTTTTCACATAATGGCTGTCGGATGGGAAGAGATCGTTCCCCGTTTGGTAACTGAAGCAGGATTATTGCCAAAAGATTTTATCCCGCCAACAGTATAGATACATTACGAAGCTTGTGATTGGAGGCTATATGTTGCCTGAACAGCTGAGAAATTTTAGAGAGATCGTAACAATTGCCGATGGAACACGTATTTTGTTACGACCAATGACACAGGGAGATCAAATCCTGCTGTCGGAACTTTATTCATCAATCAAGGATGAGGATCTACGGTATTTCAGGCACAATGTTAAAGATCCAAATATTCTCAAGGGATGGATTGAAAAACTTGATTACAACCAGACAATT
>JBDRQK010000274.1:0-11144 GCA_043826315.1 Chloroflexota bacterium | reverse complement strand
ATGGATGCGTTGTCCATTTTGTGGTTTGTTGCAGGATGAGTTCAAAGTTATCAATGCTTATCAGCGTTGTTGTAAGGAATTGTTTTGGAGATCTGACCTCATCTGGCAAAGAAGTTATCTAAACCATCGCCCAGTTGGAACTCGACCAATGGACAGACCAGAGGGTAAAAACAGGTGGAGAACAACGCCAATAGGATAAGAACGATCATTATGCTGCAATGCTTATTGAAAGGAAAGATGAAAGTATGGGAATATTTGAAAAATTGAGCGGATTGAACAGACTGGCGGTGCATTTTGCTTCAATGGCAGAACCTGCCAACGCTGTTCTGGTAAAACAGACTGTCAAGTTTGGCGATGTCCGTTATAGACGTTGTGTGACCGTCAGCATCGAACCACGCGGTTTGTTCCTGTGGGTGCGTCCACCTTTGGCTAGGCATATCAAGCTTCTCATACCTTGGGATCACATCAAAAAAACCAGGGCATCCAGGCTCTATGGGTTGCCGGCTGTGCTGATGTCCATAGGCGATCCTAGGCAGGGGACTATAACCGTTTATCAGGACCTCTTTGAACGGATCCAGGCCAATCTAACATAAAACCCGGCCATCATTTACTGCTGTTATATCACTGAACATGACTCTCCAAGTTAATTCACATTTCTCAGATACCATCCACGCCACTAACAGGCGCATCTCTGCCTCGGCTGTTGGATTTGGAACACATGCCATTGATAAAGTCCTGCAGAGATTTGGTGAGTAGCCGGAAGGTTAAACCATAGGAAGAATGATGTGCAGAAATATTAAACCCCTCTTTAATTATGAACCTCCCGCCACTGCTGAAGAAATCCGCCTCGCCTCCCTTCAATTCGTCCGCAAAGTCAGTGGTTCCACCACGCCCTCCAGCCTGAACGAAGCTGCCTTCACAAAAGCGGTCGATGATATCACTGCCTCGGTCACACAACTGCTCAATTCGTTGGTCACTTCAGCCAAACCTAGAGATCGTGTGGCAGAATCACTAAAAGCCAAATCTCGCTTTGAAAACCGTTTTGGAATTGATCACTGAGTAAATTAGATCAAGTTCAACACATAACACAACCAGAGGGGGTCGATCCCGCCGTCTCCAATACCCAACCCTCCGCATCTGTTGACAACATTGCATTATCCATAGGGCGGGTTTCCAAACCCTGGGGGGTCGATCCCGCCGTTTCCAATACCCAACCCTCCGCATCTGTTGACAACATTGCATCATCCGTAAGGCGGGTTTCCAAACCCTGAGGAGGTCGATCCCGCCGTTTCCAATACCCAACCCTTCGCATCTGTTGACAACATTGCATCATCGTAGGGCGGGTTTCCAAACCCGCCACATCTGATGACCCTCCCCCGGAAGCGGGGTCACGCATAAGCAGTTTTCGTTCCTCCCTCCCATTTGTGATATATTCAGAAAATATCAAAGTACCACCGGAAAATCATTTGCCTTCACCAAATTGGCGGGTACAGAAACCCATGGAACCATACTCTCAATCGGGAGTTTTTCCCATAGAATTCGTTTATTAAAAAAACATTTATGGACCGCCCTACATTGCCACTTCCATCACCCAAACGTCCACTCCTCTGGCTCGGCCTGGCCTTCATGGCTGGCATTATTCTGGCTGACCAATTGCACCTGTCCGTCCCGGTCTGGCTGGGCTTGTCCGCTCTGGCGTTGCTGGCTGCCTTCCTCATCTACAAACGCATCAGCCTCTACACCCTTCCAGGTTCAACCCGTCTGCTGCTTGGCCTGATTTTCCTTTCACTTGCAATTGGAGGTTTGCGTTACCAGACTGCCCAACCGGAATTTTCGCCAGGTTATGTAGCCTGGTATAACGATCAGGATCATAAGGTTACCCTGACAGGCTGGCTGATTGCTCCACCCGACCAGCGTGATGAGTATACCAACCTGCGCCTCCACCTGGACAGCCTTGACACAGCTGAAAAGAGTCTCCCTGTGCAAGGACAGGTCCTGGTGCGCACCCTGCCGGGTGCAGATTTCAAGGTGGGGGATGTACTGCGTATGCAAGGTTATCTCAAGACCCCACCTGAAAATGAAGAATTTTCATACCGGGCTTATCTGGCACGTCAGGGCATTCACTCGATCTTGTATTCTGACGATGTCAGCCAGTTACCCTTTCGCAGTGGCAGTCCGATCATAAGAGCAGTCTTTACCTTCAAAGATCATCTTTTCAAGACGCTCAAGAAAATTTTCCCCGAACCTGAAGCCTCCTTGCTGGCAGGCATCCTGCTGGGAGTGGATCACGGTCTCTCACCTGGCTTGCAGCAGGCTTTTAACAATACCGGTACCGCCCATATCATCGCCATTTCGGGTTTTAACATTGCCATTTTAGCTGCCTTTTTCGCCGGCCTGTTCGGTCGCCTGTTGGGCTCCCGGCGTGGTGCCCTGGTGGCAATACTGGGCATTGCATTTTACACCCTGCTGGTGGGAGCCGATGCCTCGGTTTTGCGCTCCGCCATCATGGGCGGGTCAGCCTTGTTTGCACGCCAGATCGGTCGCCGTCAGGATGGATTGAACACACTCGGTCTTGTTGCCGGGTTGATGTGTGTCTTCAACCCCTTCCTTCCCTGGGATGTTGGTTTTCAACTTTCTTTTGCAGCCACACTGGGACTGGTTTTGTATGCCGGTCCTTTGCAGGAGTTTGTCTTGGCTTGGCTCTCAACCCGTTTTCCGCAAGCAAAAGCTCAGAAACTGGCTGCTCCGCTGGCGGAGTACCTGCTCTTTACCCTGGCAGCCCAGGTTACCACCCTGCCATTGATGGCTTATCATTTTGGGCGTATTTCCCTGGTCTCTTTCCTGGCAAACCCTTTTATCCTTCCAGCCCAACCCGCAGTTATGATCGCTTCAGGCTTGGCGCTCTTGTTGGGGCTGATCAATCTGCCGCTCGGACAACTGGCTGCCTGGTTGGCATGGCCTTTCTCAACCTATACCATCCGGGTCGTAGAGCTTTTCAACCGCTTTCCGCACGGAGTCCTGGTCTTGGGTGATTTTTCCTTGCTGTTCGTTGTTCTTTTTTACCTGTTATTATTCGGTTTCACCTTTGCACCTGCTCGCCTGAAGGAGATCCTGAGTCCTGTCCGCAACCCGCTTTTTTTGGGTACTAGTATGGTTATTTTAACTGTACTGGTCTGGCGTTCGGCCCTGTCTCTCCCTGATGGAAGGTTGCACCTGACCTTCCTTGATGTTGGAAGTGCAGATGCCGTTCTCATCCAGACACCAACCGGACGCAACTTGTTGATCAACGGAGGTCCAACCCAAAGTGGTTTGACCGATGCACTCGGTAGGCGTCTATCCCCGCTGGAACGCAAGCTGGATATCCTAGTGTTGGCTTCCACCCAGGAAGAGCAGGTGGCTTCCCTGCCCGGGACGATGCAACTATTTCCTCCCGATGTGGTTTTATGGAGTGGTTCAACCGAGGCATCCTATTCATCTCTTCGTTTACAGGCCTGGCTGGTCTCTGCGGAGATTCCCGTCACCGTGGCAGAACCTGGTCTGGAGCTTGATCTGGGTCAGGGAGCCAGGCTCAAAGTCCTGACGGTAAGTTCGCGCGGTGCAGTTCTCATGGTTGAATGGATTGACTTTCGTGCCTTGTTGCCGATCGGGTTGACCTTTGCAGATCTGGAAACAATGCCATCTGATCCCACACTGGCTTCACTGTCTGTATTGCTCCTGGCAGATTCTGGCTATGCACCTCTCAATCCCCCGCAATGGATTTCCAAATTGGATCCACAGTTGAGCATCCTGAGTGTCTCAGCGGCTGATCCCAATGGCTTGCCCGATCAAGAAACCCTGGCTGCTGTTCAGAATTACCCACTCATCCGGACAGATCGTTCCGGCTGGATCAATGTCTCGACGGATGGAGTCAATATGTGGGTTGAAACCGAAAGGTGATACTTATATGATATATTCGAAGAAAATTCTAATACCAAGTGGCCCCCCCATGTCTGAAACCCCCGCCAAAAGTTCCCTGCGCAGCCTGCCGCGCAATGTCTGGATCGTCACCGTCACCTCCTTCTTAACAGATATTTCATCCGAAATGCTCGCTAACCTGGTGCCCCTCTTTCTGGCAAATGTGCTCGGTGCCGGCACCGCCATCGTTGGTCTCATCGAAGGTCTGGCTGAAACCACCGCCAGCCTCATGAAGATTTATTCCGGTGCCCTCTCCGACAAGCTTGGCAAGCGCAAGTGGCTCACCGTTCTTGGTTACAGCCTCTCCACCGTAGCCAAACCATTCCTCTATGTTGCCAATTCATGGGGCTGGGTGCTGGGCGTACGCTTCAGTGATCGCCTCGGCAAGGGCATTCGCACTGCCCCGCGCGATGCCCTTGTTGCTGCTGGTGTGGATGAAAAACAGCGTGGGTTGGCTTTTGGCTTGCATCGCGCCGGTGATACTTTTGGAGCCTTTCTGGGAATAGGCATCGCCGCCCTCATCGTCTGGCTGACGCAGTCCCAGGCGGTCAAGTTATCCCGCAGCACCTTCCAGATTGTCGTTCTGGCCAGCATTCTCCCGGCTGTTCTGGCTGTTCTTGTCCTCGCAATAGGGGCACGCGAAACTTCCACACCCATCAAATCCTCAACACCGGTTTTCAGCCTGAAGGGTATGGACAAACGTTTCAAACGCTTCCTTTTGGTGATCATTCTGTTTACACTTGGCAATTCTTCCGATGCCTTCATCATCCTGCGTGCCCAGGAACGTGGTCTTAATGTCCTTCATGTCATGTTGATGATGATGACCTTTACCCTGATCTATGCCCTCCTGTCCACACCGCTGGGTGTCCTGTCTGATAGGATTGGTCGCCGCAAGCTTATCATTGCAGGCTGGTTGACCTATGGCTTGGTCTACCTGGGCTTTGCAGCTTCCACCACCGGTTGGCACATCTGGGCGCTGTTCGGATTTTATGGCATCTATTACGCAGCCACCGAAGGTGTTTCCAAGGCGCTGGTCGCCGATCTGGTATCCCCCGAGCGGCGCGGTACGGCTTATGGCATCTACAATGCTGCCATCGGTCTGACAGTCTTCCCTGCCTCCCTCATTGCCGGTCTCCTCTGGCAGGGAGTGGGATCCTGGTATGGGCTGGGTCCATCCGCCCCTTTCATCTTCGGTGCGGTCCTGGCTTTGCTGGCGGGTCTGCTCTTCTGGCGGTTGGTACCGGTTTCTGAAAAGAGGTAAGAATGCAATTCACTTTATCTGCCCGCCCCCCTTTCAATTTTCAGTCTGTGCTGCAGTCGCATGGTTGGGGTCAGTGCCTGCCCTTTCGTTTGGATAAGGATACCGGCGTTCTCAGCTACACCTTGCGTCTCTCCACCGGGCGTGTCATCGATCTGGAGATAACCGCAGCAAAGGATGGGATCCAAGTAAAAACCGACCAGCTCACCCCTGCGGAAAAAAAAGAAGTTTCCTCCACCCTGACCTGGATGTTCGGGTTGAATATGGATTTTTCGCGTTTCTATGCTGCCATTCGCGGTAAAGCACCCCTCATACACGTTGAAAAGCGTGCCATGGGACGTGTATTGCGTTCGCCTACATTTTTTGAAGATGTCATTCGCACCATTCTTACCACCAACACCCTTTGGACAGCCACCATTCGCATGACAGCCAACCTGGTGGGTCAGTTTGGCGATCCGCTTCCATCCAATCCTGGATACAAAGCCTTCCCCACTCCGCAGCGTCTTGCTGCGGTCAGTGAAACCCGGCTTCGCGAAGAGACCAGGCTGGGATATCGCGCTCCCTACATCATCGATCTGGCTCAGCGCGTCACTGCCTCCAATTTGGATGTGGAAGCTTTCAAGACCAGTTCTCTACCCACACTCGAATTACGCAAGGAATTGTTGAAGATTATGGGGGTCGGACCATATGCAGCTGCCAACCTGCTGATGATCTTGGGGCGCAGTGACTATTTGCCAATAGATACCTGGGCATTGAAAATGGTCTCCCAGGAATGGCATGGCGGGCAAACAGTCACACCCGCCCAGGTACAGGCGGCTTTTGAGAAATGGGGGGAATGGAAGGGTTTGGTGTACTGGTTCTGGGACTGGGCTTATTTGAGAAAAGCCAGGTCTGAATAGGATATCTGCGAAATTGCACGAATTATCCTCTTCAGGTTTTCTTACACCACTGATTTTTGCTCATCAAGAAAACATTTGAGCGTGGCGCGGTAAAGGGCACGTTCAAAATACTCTCCATCCAGCGATAACCCGTCATAACCTTTCTCGAATAAGACTTCAACAAAGGGCTCTAATTGCTGGGCGTAATGCAACATGCACGCCTCGGGGTGAACACCAGGCCAGGAATAACAGGTAACCGCTGTTCGTCGGTTCTTTGAATTCACACTGGGAGGAACAGTCTTATCCCAATTTTGATCATCAGCAGGAAAAATATATTGGTCCAGGTTTCCTTGAGGTATCCCCTCCACACCACGCACAACCGGTGGATCAACGCTCAGGGTGTAGGGGTCTACAGCCAGGTCAACCACTACGGCATGTTCCGGCAGCCAGGCGATCCATTCGTTGGGGACGACCGGTTGGCTCGCATCCCGGCGTTGGGTGGCATCTACCAGGATATCTGCCTCATGGAAGAGAGATTCCATTGTTGTCGGGTTGCTACTCAGGTTGCGTCCCACAGAAAGAGCGATCGCACCCGGACCACCTGCTTCGATATGATCATTATTTCGCTCAATGTTTCCAAGTTTGGTGGCAGCATCGATGGCATATTTACCCACCATGCCTGTCCCCAGGATCATGGTCTGGATGGGTTTTTTATCGGGTTTAACCAACCCGGGCCAGCGTTTCTCTAGAACATCAAAACCAGCTTCCAAGCCATTCCAGGCGACTGATTTCATGTTTTCCATCAAGCGGATATTCACATCATTGGTAATGCTGTCCATTGATATACCAAGGATTTTTGCTTCAAGCAGGCGTTTGATTCTCAAAGGGCGGGTGGGAAAGTGCAGCATCGAGAAAAGGATACCTCCCGGTCTCATCAATTTGAATTCATCCGGTTTGGGTGAGCGTAAAATTAAGACAACATCCTGCTGGTAAGCTTTTTCTTTGGATGCCAGGTGAATTTGCGGGGTGGCGAGTTTATAATCCTCAAAGGAATATCCGGAGCGTGAGCCATAACCTTCTTCAATAAATACATTTACACCCAAGGAGGCAATGAATTGAACAAATTCTGGAAGGAATACGCGCTTTTCGCCTGCTTCGTTGCGCATGCGTGGTAAACCTATTGTTTTTGGAATATTCATATTCTTCTCCTTTTAATAACGACCCCTTGCTTATGTCGCCTCGTAGTTTGAAAGCAAGGCACGTGAAAGAGCTCGTTCAAAGAACTTACCCCTCGCATTGATGTTGCCAGGTGTACCTTTTCTTAGAATTGTACGAATGAGAGGTCCGATCTGTTTACCATACAAGTCCATGCACTCTTTGGGGTGGATCCCTGGCCATGAATAGCATGATACAGAATAACGACGATTTACTGTTGAAACGCAATCAGGGATGCGCTCGAAAGCCGGGTCATCTGGTGCAAACACATATTGATCCAGGTTACCTTGTGGAATGCCCTCGATACCTTTCACTTCTCGGTTATCAATTGAGCAATCATAGGGATCCACCGATAGATCCACCAGCACGGCATGCACTGGCATCCATGCGATCCAATCATTGGGAATAACTGCCTGGCTTGCATCTGGACGCTGGGTGGCATCAACGAGAATGTCTGTCCTTGTCAGAATATCTTTCATGACTGCTTTATTACAGGTCAGATCGTATTCCAGAGCAGTGACTTGGTTACCGGGTACACCGCGCTTTGCCAATGTATTCCAGAGAGACATATCCCCGTAGTGGCTGGCTGCCTGAACAGCATGCATACCAACAGCCCCAACACCCATTACTGTTACCTGGATCGGGTTCCGTTTTGGGCTTTCCACCCCCGGAGATGGATAGGTTCGCAACAGCACACTGAAACCCACTTCAAGGCCGTTCCAGGCTACCGAACGCAGATTTTCCACCAGGCGACGACCGACATCATCCTTGATGGAATCCAGGGAGATGCTTTCGACTTCCAGTGAGCGCAGAAGTGCAACCCGATTGGGGCGTGTGGCATAATGCATCATCGAGATGATGCAAGCGCCTGGTTTGAGTAGACGCAAATCATTTTCACTCGGGCAGCGCAAGACAAGGACAAAATCCTGTTTGAATACTTCCTCGTGGGATACGAAAGAAATCTTCTGGTCATGGTTCAGGTAATCTTCCTCTGTATATCTCATCCCTGACCCATACCCGTATTCGAGCACAACCTTGGCTTCCAATTTCCCCAGCATCGCGACAAAATTTGGTAAAAAGTCGCGCCTTTCGCCAAACTCATAATGCATGCGCGCCAATCCGATTGTTATTTGTTCTGTCATTTCAACCCTCAAAGTAAAATATCACCAAAAATTTAATGGTGGAAATCAAATAATAATTTGGGGATCTTAAAGCATTTCGGCATGATTATAAAATGATTGTCATGACCCTTCTTATCAACCCCGCTAATAAGTTTACCATAATTGCCATGTGGCACATCCAGACTGGGATGATGCTTTCAGGTGCTGTCAATTTATCTTGGGAAGGAATACATGAAAATTCTTGGAAAGGTATTTCAGAGAGGATTTAAGCCTCTCCTTTCTTTGCTCATTAGAAAAAATTTTCAATATTTTACTCTTCATCACACTGGTTGGATCTTATTCAGGATATGAGTTTTGACTCAGAAGTCATTTCTTGAGCGAGCTTAGACTTATTCAGCCCTTGCCTGGCAATAAGAATACCATCACAAGTCTAACGGAACGAAGTGACATTTGCCTAGGTAGGCAAGTGCCAGGGAGGAACGCTCCCTTACACTGTACCCCCTTTCCCCTAAAGGTCGGAGGTTTCGCCAGTGTCCTTTCGGCAGTTCCCTCCGCCTGTTTTTAGTGGAGGAGAGTGATAACCCTGAGCTGTTACAATATATTTTATTTATTCAAAATAGCAGATCACTGGATAAACAAAAAGGGATGAGATTTTCCTCATCCCTTATGCTCGTCACATCGTCTGATCACACTAAAACGACTCCGCTTCTTCCCGGTATTGAAATTTTCAGGTTACCATTCATCGAACTCGAACCAGAAACTTGACCAAATAGCATAATTGGTTCTTTATCGGTCTTGTAAGGTACTTCAATGCTACGTGGCTCTTTGGAAGTATTTAACGCCACAACAATTGTCTCATCATTAAATGTCCGTTTGAAGGCATAAACATCATCTGCATTCCAAAGTTGATCCAGGGTTCCGCGCCTTAATGCTGGATTATTCTTCCGCAGGGCAATTGCCTTCTTAAGGTTATTGATTAAGTCCTTGTCCCAATGCGATTCGTCCCACGGAAAAGATTTTCGGCAATCGGGGTCGTGATCTCCATTCAATCCGATCTCATCGCCATAATAAATGGATGGAGGTCCCGGTATGGTCATCAGGAAGAGCCATGCCAGCTTTAAGGCGGATTTGTCATTACCCACGCAAGTTAGAAATCGAGGCATATCATGGCTGTCAAGCAGGTTGAATTGGACTTGTGTGATGTTGGTATCGTAAAGTTTGAGAAGTCGGTCTATTTCATTCGCAAAGGCTTTCGCATCCATCGGGTGGACCCGGTCCTTGATTCCCCCTGCATTCTGGATGGTTTTTTGGTTAAGAGTGTCTGCCCCGAAGAAACCGAGTGCTGCAGCAGTGATCAGGTAATTCATGGTCGCATCAAACTGATCGCCTTGCAACCAGCGCTGGGATTCTTGCCAGATCTCGCCAACGATGTAAGCCTCGGGGTTGATGGCGCGCACCCGTTGGCGAAATTCCTGCCAGAAGGAATCATCATCGATCTCAGCGGGTACATCCAATCGCCATCCATCAATCCCGAATCTGATCCAATATTCGGCAACCTGGAACAGGAACTGGCGTGTGGCGGGATTATTTGTATTGAATTTTGGCAGGGCGGGTAAATCCCACCAACCTTGGAAACCGATGGCTTTTAGCGAACCTTCACGTTCAATGGCTTTTTCTTCTTCTTTGGAAGGGTAAGCACCCCATTGCTTTCTCCTATTTAAGCGTTCTGGATCAAAATAGAACCAATCCTTATATGGAGAACCGTCTCCTGTCTCTAAAACATGATGGAACTGCCAGAAACCCCTGCTGGCGTGGTTAAATACCCCGTCAAGGATGATGCGTATACCACGCTGATGTGCTTTGTCCAGAAGAAGTCGCAGGGCGTCATTGCCACCTAATAATGGATCAACATTGTAATAATCGTAGGTATGGTAACGATGATTACTGGCTGAAGAGAAGATGGGATTGAAGTAGATGGCGTTGATACCCAGGTCAACCAGGTAGTCTAGTTTCTCAACCACGCCATACAGGTCACCACCTTTAAATCCGTAGGTGGTGGGGGCAGAATCCCATGGTTCGAAGGACAGATTGCTGGCTGGATTTTGGTCACTTTTTGCGAAACGGTCTGGAAAGATCTGGTAGAAAACAGCATCTTTGACCCACTCAGGTGTATTGATCGTCATAAAGGTTACTCTCTCACGTGATGAATTTAATTGGATGGTCCGGGCAAAAAAAACAGAGGGTGCAGCTATTACTGCACCCTCTGGACGAATGCTTGTTATTTTATGATCAGCATTTGAATTTGTGGAAAATCCGCAACAGTCAATTGGCTTGCTCCAGCTTTGCTCCCGGTATAGGCTGAAAGCAATTCCTCCTGTGAGGGCAAGCTGCCTTCTGCCCAGGCCAGGTCAATGATGCGGGTGTGATTGGTATCGTCGGGGCTGCCACCAAAATGCCATTGATCGGCGGATGTGTTGACATCCCTCACGCGCCAGACCCCGGTCGAAGGGTATCCCTCCTGGCTTAGTACAGCCGCGGCATATGCCCAGGTGGTTGGGTCTCCCTCACCAAAGACTTTGCGGGGCACACGTAGTGTAACCGTGCTTCCAGCCGGATCAACGATGATCTTGAAATCCACACCGATTACCTGTTTGGGTTCAAGGGTGGTTGAGTCTGGAGCCAGGATCTGCGGTGTCCATCCTTCTGCCCAAATGGCAT
>JBDRQK010000273.1:0-2031 GCA_043826315.1 Chloroflexota bacterium | reverse complement strand
TATCCTGCCAGCAGATATTGTGATCTGGGCAGTCGGCCAGGCACCCAATTTCTCCTTTCTTCCTGAGGATGGCAGCATCAATACGCGTTTCCCGATCGGTGTTCAGAGTGATAAAGATATGATGACCACCATGAAAGGTGTATTTGTAGCCGGGGACGTACATCGAGGTGTGACTTTCTTTGTGGTGGATGCCATCGGTGAAGGTCACAAGGCGGCGCGCAATATTGACCGTTTCTTGCGTGGGAAATTTGGCTTGCAGGAACCCATTAAGCTTCCAACCGTTGAGCTCTCGCTGGATGAGATCGAAACCAAATTCAACCTGGGTGAAAGTGTGCGCAACCCCCGAATCCCCATCAAGAGCATTCCTCTGCAAGAGCGTGTCCACAATTTCCTCGAAGTCGATCTAACTTTGACTGAAAGCGAAGCCCTGGCAGAAGCAGAACGCTGCCTGACCTGCGGGATCTGTTCGGAGTGCCTGGAATGTGTATCAGCCTGTGATCGTGGTGCAATTGATCACAATATGCCTGAAAAATACCAGGATGTAACAGTGGGGACCATTGTACTGGCAACAGGTTTTAAAGATTTTGATCCATCGCTTGCGCCTGAATATGGTTATGGCAAATTTGACAATGTTCTGACTGCCATGGAGTTTGAACGCCTGATCAATTCAAGCGGACCAACCGGTGGAAAGGTGCTGCTTAAAAATGGCATGCCCCCGCGCTCGGTGGCTATTTTGCACTGTGTTGGCAGCCGTGAAAAAAATTATCATGAATACTGTTCACGAGCTTGTTGTATGTATTCGCTTAAACTCTCTCAGCTCGTGCACGAATACATAGGCGCTGAAGTGCATGAGATCTATCGTGATATGCGATCTTTTGGTAAAGGATATGAGGAATTTTACAACCGTACAGAAGAGATGGGTGTTAATTTCTATCACGGACGAGTTAAACAGGTGAAAAAGAAAGGTAAGAAATTGCTGGTCAACTGGGACGAGTCTTTCCACAACCAACCAGATCATATTGAAGTCGATATGGTAATCCTGGCAACAGGTTTTGAGCCACAAGAAGACACAGCCAAAATTGGAACCATATTTGGTGTAAGCAGAAGCCGGGATGGATTCTTCCTGGAACGTCATCCGAAATTAGCGCCGGTGGAGACTGTCAGTGAGGGTATCTACTTGGCAGGAGCATGCCAGGCACCAAAAGATATTCCGGATAGCGTGGCTCAATCGGGAGCAGCGGCTGCAGCAGCTTTGTCCTTGATCGATCAGGGCAGTATAGCTCTGGATCCGGTCATCGCAGATATAAATCCAAGTTTATGCACCGGTTGTGGAATGTGTGTTGCCTCCTGTCCATACCTTGCCATCAGTCTTGAAGATCGAGCAGCCAAAGTAAATGGTTTCTTGTGTAAAGGGTGTGGGACTTGTGCTGGGGCTTGCCCTAATAAGGCTGTATCTTTGGTACATTTTGACGACCGTCAACTGCTTAACGAATTGAAAGGTCTTTTATACTCCGAATTCAGTCGTGAACTGATCGGTTAAATTGGAGGATTACAACAACTGTATGAACCACTCAAAGATCAAAACAGGAGTGTACATATGCCATTGTGGGACGAACATAGCAGGCGTGGTGGATGTGGCAGATGTATCCGGATATGCGGGAAAAATGGAGAATGTCGTCATCTCGCGGGACTATGAGTACATGTGCTCGGACCCGGGTCAGGATATTCTCAAGCAGGATATTCGGGAATATGGTCTGAATCGGGTGGTGGTGGCTTCGTGCTCGCCGTTGATGCATGAAAACACCTTTCGAAAGGCTTGCTCGGAAGCCGGGTTGAATCCATTTTTCTTTCAAATGGCGAACATCCGGGAGCATTGTTCGTGGGTTATCGATGACCGGCAAAAAGCCACGGACAAGGCAAAGAGCCTGGTATCGGCGGCAGTGGAGAGGGTGCATTATCACAATCCACTAAGCATGCGGCAGGTGGATATGAACCCATCGGCTCTGATCGTGGGGGGAGGCATAGCCGGGA
>JBDRQK010000272.1:0-4245 GCA_043826315.1 Chloroflexota bacterium | reverse complement strand
TCTGGGGTCAGGTCGAAAAAAGGGTCAGCTGGGATTGGGAAGATTTTAACCAGTTGCCTCGCACCCAGGTCAACATGGACATTCATTGCGTGACGCGTTGGAGCAAGGCTGATACCCTGTGGGAGGGTGTCTCCGTGCGGACGCTGATAGAGGCGGGTTACATTACTCCCCTGCCGGATGCGACCCATGTCATGCAGCATGCCGAATATGGTTACACTGTAAATCTACCCCTCGAAGTTGTTATGCAGGATAACTTCCTGCTGGCAACCCACCTCAACGGTGAACCGATCACCCCGGAGCATGGTTTTCCCTTGCGTGGTGTAGTCGGTTCCATCCCCGGACGCACCGAATTAATCTCTCCCTATTTGTGGAAGGGTGCCAAATGGTTGCGCGGCCTGGAATTCATGAACCGTGACCGGCGAGGTTTCTGGGAAAAAGCCGGCTACAGCAACAGTGCGGATGTCTGGAAAGAAGATAGATTTGCATAATAGAAGAAGGGCGGGTTGGTCGATCTGACCAACCCGCCTTTCTTCTTTTATTAATAGGCTTGCACTAATACCTGAGCAGTGCGCCGATACCCACTTCCTGCAAAGCCGGATTGTCGCGCACGATCTCGACCTCTCCGCCAGTCAGCATCACCTTGCGGACAGCCAGTTCAACGGCATCCTCAATTTTCACAAAACTCTTGCCGCAGAAAAGGCAGGTGTCCATGGATCGTGTCAGCAGGTGTTCACAACCTTCGCATTGGTAAGCTGGCAGGCGCAAACCCTCCTGCACGATCAATGTCTGAACCCGGCCGGCTTGCACGGCTGTGAGCGTGGCATCCAGTCCAACTGCGCCATCCTGTCCTTTGGCTGCTGCAGTCAGCATATTCTCCACCAGGGCGGTCTCGCGCTGCTGCTCAGCTAAATGCCCGATCTGCATGGCGCGTGCTAGTACATCGCCATGCGAGGCAGTCATGCTGATGGGAAAGGTTCCTACAACCAGGCTCTGCCAGGATTTTGGCAAATATTGGCGAAATTGGGCAGTGGTTTCATCGGTACCTCCGATCAGGATGCGCCGGGCATGCACCTCATCAAAAAATCTGGCTGAAAAATCGGCAGTCTCGCGCAAATTTCGGGCAGTGACCTCATCGTTGAAGCGTGATTGACCGGAGACACCACCTCGCCCGCCGGGATTGCTGGATGCGCTTTTACCGCGTGTCTGACGCACAACATCACCCAGGATACCTTCCTGCTCGACCAACTCCCCCAGGTGAAAATGGAACAAGCGAGCTCCCTGTTTGTCCACCAGGACGACCCCATAATTTCCATAATTGTCCGATAGATCTGCCAGCGGTTTTACATACGGGTGGTTTCCCACAAAAACACGGCTGCGTACCGGCACTGCCAGCGTATAACCCCTGAAAAAATCTTCAGTCACACACGAGAATAGGGCCAATCCGCGTCCTTTAGCTTCCCGGAGTTGTTCAAAATATTTCAAGACTGCAGCCTGGTCATCGGGATGTTTAACATCCTCCAACAGCATTCGCAATTGAAGCTTTTGGGCATCGCTGCCACCTTCGGACGGGGAGGTGTTTAAGTAAACGCTAAGCATGACTCCCGTGCTTGAATAATTAAGTAATTCGTGGATATCACGATCGGTTAACATGTGAACCTCCTTGGGGTTATTCTTTCTAAGAAATTTACAAATCAGCTTCCACAACCTCATAAAGTTGGAGGCTACGGAAGCTGTGAATAATCGTGTTGGGCGCGGATATTTGTTTATGGACGGGTTGCAAGCGTCAGTTTCAACTCCACTTTTTCAGTTCCGCGCAAGACGGTAATGACTACCGAGTCTCCGGGGGATTTTTCCGTATAAAGGTAACTGATCAGGTCGTCAAAACGAAGGACTGGGTGATCATCGATGGCAATGATCAGATCACCACCGGATTGAACTTCAGTCAAATCGGTATCGGAATTACTGGCTATTAAACCTGCCTTGAAGGCCGGACTGTCTGGAGTAACCGATGTAACATAAGCACCTGTGAACTGGGTGAGCCCAAGTCTGGTTATCTCATCCAAAGGCATCTGGTCAAAGACATCCACGGTTGAAATACCGAGGTAAGGATATTCAAATTTGCCATCTGAGATCAGGCTGGGAACGACACGTTTGACAATATTGACAGAAATTGCAAAACCGATACCTGAATTCACCGGTTCACCAGTGGTGGATGTGCCTGTAGTGCGGATAGCCTGGTTGACTCCGACAACCTCACCATCCAGGTTTAATAATGGGCCACCAGAGTTGCCGGGGTTGAGCGCCGCGTCGGTCTGAATGATATCACTGGCTGAGAAGAAACCGCCGCCAGGTGCACTTGATGAGCTGGAAGGCATGGCTCGACCCAGGGCAGAAACGATTCCGGTGGTCATGGTGCTATCCAATCCAAAAGGATTACCTATTGCCACAACGATCTGGCCGACACTTAGCAGATTGGAATCACCCAATTTAAGCGGAAATAATTCATCGGACGGTGCAGTTACTTTAATGACTGCCAGATCAGCATGGGGGTCTGTACCGATCACCTCTCCATAGGTTTTAAAACCGGAAGTAAAATCCACTTCCAATTTGGAAGCTCCATCCACGACATGGTTGTTGGTAACAATGTAACCCTCACTGCTGTACACCCAACCTGACCCCAGACCAAGTTCGGTTCCATTGACATCAAAGATCTTGATCGAAACGACTCCCGGGCTGACATTTTTATAAATGGAGACGAACTGATCCTGCTCACCAGACAGGCCGGAAACCGTGACCACCTGTGCGTCTTGTGTTGCGGAAGGGTATAAATTCGTCAATTGGGTCGGTATAAGGCTGGTTGCTTGGCAGGCAACCATGGATAGGATCACGACGCTGATCAATAAGGTAATTGAAAATTTCTTGTTCATTCTAATACTCCAGTGGGAAGGGCTGGTTTATCCTATTTGATTTCTGCAGCTTCTTCCAATAACTTTTTTTGTTTGGGTGTTAACAGTCGAGGGATTTGCACTTTGATGCGGACGAATAGATCACCCTTGATCTGTGGATCTTTCAATTGAGGCATACCGCGTCCGGCAACGCGAAAAACCTGGTCTGGCTGGGTACCGGGGGGAATGGTCAGAACTACTTTTCCAGAGAGAGTATCCACCTGGGCTACACCACCCAGCATTGCCACAAAGACATCAATTTTCGCCTGTGTGTGCAAGTCGTTACCTTTCCGTTCAAAAGAAGGGTCATCTGCCACATCTACCAGCAGATATATATCTGAAGGTTGTCCATCTGGACCTGCAGGTCCGGCACCTGCGACGCGAACTTTGGTGCCAGTCTTTGCACCTGCTGGCAGGGTTACTTCCTTGAGTCGATCCCCAACTTGCAGCTGACGCCTGGTGCCATGATAAGCCTCCTTGAGGCTGATGCCAACTGATTGCTGGTATCTGGGTGCCATGCGTTGACGGGGACGTGCCGGTCTTGCCCCTCCTCCACCAAAGATGGAGCTGAAAAAATCGGAGAACGTACCGCCTCCAAACAGCTCATCAATATTTACCTGCGTGGAACCACCTTGCCGACCCTGGCCTCCCTGTTGCGCTACCCAGTCATCCCAGTTAAAATTACCAGGCGCACCGCGTCCCTGCCAATCGGAGTAGGATGAACCCAACTGATCGTAGCGGGAACGTTTCTTCTCGTCACTTAAGACCTGGTAAGCCTCATTAAATTCCTTAAAACGTTCCTCAGCCTTCTTATCGTCTGGATTCCGGTCGGGATGGTATTGCATGGCCAATTTGCGATAAGCTTTTTTGATCTCATCGGCACTGGCTTTGCGATCCACACCTAGAATTTTATAGTAATCCTTATATTCCATGATTCCATCTTTCAATATCAGTTCTTTGTTCGAAATGCTGGGGCAAAGTGAGATTGCGGGTGTGCGACGCCATCGACCAAGGATTAGATATGAATATACACTATTCTATGCTGCGCGGATACGAGTAGTCAAGCATTTGGAGGTCAGTCTAATGTGATTCTAACCTGATTTTACAAAAATTACACAATTGAGGCATTAATTCTTGTTTCCTGGCTGAGAACTGATCCTTCAACCTGATCATAATTTTCTCGGGTATACTATTTTAAAATTTCCAAGCGAGAGGTTGTCTATGAAAGCAATATGTGTCTATTGCGGTTCCTCGGACGATGTGCACCCTGATTATCTCGAAGGAGCTTATCAGATGGGGT
>JBDRQK010000271.1:0-3659 GCA_043826315.1 Chloroflexota bacterium | reverse complement strand
CGATCTCTCTCAGGCAGACGATGCGCTGCAAACGATGCCTGGCTTGTTCACTCAACAGGGTGCGATGCAAAGCGCTGGCAGCCTGATCGGCGATACTTTCACCCAGGCGGAGTTTCTCCGGGGTGAATGGTTCTCGAGCTGTTTCACGTGCCTCTCCCAGCAGCAGAATACCGAAGGGTTGTTCTTGAAAGTGGAGGGGGACGATACACAAGTTTTGGGCGATGTTATGTAAAAACAATTCAAATTCACCTGCTTCAGGGTTATCGCTTTGAAGCAGCAGTGGCTTGTTCCCATCAAAAACGCGCTGGCAGAGCGGGTGATCTGCCAGGGGTAGGCGCTGATCCAATTGCAGTTCCTTGGGAAATATGCGGACCGGGTAAAAGGCTCGCATCACGAGATCATCCTGCTCTAGGAGCAGAAAACAGGCATAGGTGATGTGGATGGTTTCGACAGCCCTCTTTGTTACCAGTTTGAGGATGTCGTTGAAATCATCCATTCCCACCAGCTGCCGTGACAGGTCATACAGGGCAGTCAGGGTTTCCACCTGATTTTTGATCTGTTCTTCCGCCTGCTTGCGCTCGGTGATGTCTTCAGTATTGCCTTCATAGTAGAGGATGATGCCGTTGGCATCACGGACAGCGCGGGCTTTCTCCGAAACCCAGACGATTCCACCGTCTTTGCGCTGCAACTGGAATTCAAACTCGGAAACAACGCCCTGCTCCGCCATCAGCCGCACAAACTCAGCGCGTTGCGGCGACTCCACATACACTTGCAGACCGATGTCGGTGATCTTCGCAATTATTTCCTCCGGCGACTCATACCCCAACATCCGTGCGAATGCGCGATTGACGGTGAGGAAACGACCCTCGGGAGTGCTTTGGAAAATACCCTCCATCATATTCTCAAAAATCGTGCGGTACTTTTCTTCCGCTGTACGTAGTTCCTCCGCAACTTGCTTGCGCTTGTTGATATCCTTAAAGACAGGTATGAAATACCTTGGCTTGCCAGAAGCATGATGGAGGATGGAAACAGTCAAGTCGATCCAGACTATTGATCCATCTTTGCGGATGAATCTCTTCTCTGTGCTGTAAGTTGGGATTTCTCCATCCAGCAATTGATTGGCGTATTTCAGATCGGAATCCAGATCTTCAGGAAACGTAATGTCTTGGAATTTCTTTTGAAGCAGTTCCTCTTTGGAAAAACCGATGATATTACACAGCTTCTGGTTGACCTGCAACCACTGCCCGTCCGGGGTAACATGTGCAATACCTACTGCTGCCTGTTCGAATGTGGACCGGAATCGTTCCTCACTTTCTTGCAGTTCACGCAAAAAAAGGACACTGTTGAGTCCGTCGGAAATCCTGCGGCTGATCTCTTGAAAGAGTTCTTTTTCTTCCTTTGTCCAGATGCGAGGATAGGAACACTGGTGCATACCGAACACCCAGGGCTTACCCATCTTGGGATAAAGGGGAATAAACATCTGGGATTGGACACCAAATTGCTCGGTAGTCACCTTGTTAATGGGTCTTTCCGTCCCAGCGGTGTAAGTCACCGGGTCATCAGATGCAAGAGCCTCCCGCAGATTCTGGGCTAAGTCTGGGGGCATCGGCACGTCAGTATCCTGGATATTGGCACCAGGATATTCAGGCCGGCTGATTTCCACGGGTACGCGAAACGACGGCGCATCGGGATCACACGGATAGAAAAGCCAGGCGCGGTCACAATCGAAAATCGAAAACACTGTCTGAATTATATTCCACAGATACTTATCAACATCTATTTCCTGCTTGATCACCCGATCGACCCGTCCCAATCTTTCCAAATAACAAATGTGTCCTTTGCGTTCCTCCTCCTTGTGCTTACTGTCGGTGATGTCATGGGACATTGTTATCACGCTCTCGACCTGTCCCTCGCGGTCAATCTCTGGAGAGGCGTAAACGCTGTACCAGTGATCAATGTTATCTGCCTTTGGCCATATAACATCAACGCTCTCAGCAACACCGCTGTCGAGCACTTTGCGAATCAAATTCTGGAGAATCTCAGCACTGGCTGCGGGCAACGGTGAGAGCTGGGTGGGTGAAGAGGCAAGTAGTTTTGACTGGGGAATCTTAGCTGTTTTCAAGTAGGCTGGATTAACATAGCTTCGCTTGCAGTCGCGATCATAACGTGCGATGATGTCCGGTGAGTTCTCGACCAGGGTGCGAAACACTTGTTGCTGTTTGTAGACCGCCTCTTCCGAACACTTGCGATCGGTGATGTCATGCGCGGTGCCGAAGAGCCCTACGATCTGCCCATGGGCATCGCACTTCACTTCCCCGCGAGCGACGATCCATCGTCGCGTACCATCTACGCGGATTTGCTCCAGATCGAGTTGGTATCCTTCGCCGGTCTGCATGCTGTGTTTTACAGCCGCATCCAGCCGCGCCACACTCTCAGGTGTATAGACCTTCAGGTGTTCATCATACCCGGGTGGGCGCAGTTTTGGATCGAAACCAAAGATGCGATAGTACTCTTCAGACCAGGTAATTGTGTCGGTCGTAGCGTCCCAGTCCCAACTGCCAGTGTGTCCGACGCGTTGTGCTTCCTTGAGTCTGATTTCGCTCTCGCGCAACGCCTCTTCCCCCCGCTTGCGCCCGGTGATGTCTTCAAAAGCCAGTAGGATCCACTGCTCTTTCTTCGGTGGCTTGGGAATCCGCCTGGCGTTCAAGAGCATGACCCGCTTACCGATGCCGGGAAAGTCATATTCCACTTCGTACTCATTGAACATTGCTTTTTGGGGCAGAATGGTTTCCAGCAAGGTACGCAGACCAGGGATATCCCATTGCCGATTTCCTAGGTCATAGATCAGGTTACCGAGTGTTTCCTTTTGTTTCACCTTGAAGAATTTATAGAAACTGCGGTTGGCCGTGAGAACTCGCAGGTCGGCATCCAGCACCAACAGTGGGTCACGGATGGTGTTGACGATATTTTTGAAGTAATCAATATTCCCGGAATTAAATATCAGCTCGGGGGGTTGGGAAGCAAAGCTTGCAGGTTTCGGAGTGTTTTCCCTTACGTGATTCGGTTTGTCCCCTTTAAGGTTCTCCGGTTTTGGTTTGGTTGGTTCTTTTTTTAGTTTCATAATACTCTCAATTTATTCCCATCCCCTGCGACAGATCAAAACTGCTATGAAGTTAAGCATAAGGCCGATAATCTGATCAAGATATAAGCAATACCATTATATATCAAAAGCACCATCCCGCTCGTCGAAGCATCCCGCTTTACAAAGAGACACTCAGACAGGCGAAGAAGACACAGTCGCTCACTGTGTTGGTAGTTCAACCGTAGGAACGGAGCGCGTTCCCGTGGTCTTGTGGGTTCAACTCCCACCCTGTTTGATTTTACATCACCTCCTTGGTGTAATGGAATGGGTTAGATATAAAGCGTCACCTGCTTTGTGGTGAGTGCACCGGCGCTGGCCGGACTTCTAAAAATACTTTCAGCCTCATAAGGAGCGAATTATGAAAACATGGAACAGTGTTCGAAAACAAATCAAAAACGAAAAACTTAGTTGTGCTTCCTGGTCATCAGACCGCAAACATCTCCTAAGCATTATCGATACAGCAAGCATGCTTAACATCATTCCACCAGAAGCAAGTATCAGCAACCTTCGTACGATC
>JBDRQK010000270.1:0-2163 GCA_043826315.1 Chloroflexota bacterium | reverse complement strand
CCCACACGATGGGCAAGAGAGTGAAATGAATTCTGTCATGTTTCATTTTCCTTTTGTAAAAAACTTTAGTTTATAAGCATTGCTTTATAGATTTTACTTTTTATATGGTCAATTCCTTTAAGCAATCGCCCAATTTTTAATTAATCAATTGATGACTTCACTGCAAAAACGACAGGATAAAACTTGTCCAAATTATACCCTCTGCAAACGACCAGAAATTTAATATAATAGGACTAATCTGATCACAAGGCCAAAAACATGTTCAAGAAAAACCATCGCCATTTCCAATTGCCACTCACCAGCAATGTAGACGAACTGCCTCCAAAGCTACGGAAACATCTGGACACATCCTGGTCGGGAGCCTTCTATCGGGAATTCTTTTGTCGTCTGGATGAAACACCCTTCGCAGTACTCTATGCAGATTGCCCATCGCGGCCAAATATTCCGGTCAATATACTGGTGGGGTTGGAGTATTTGAAAGCAGGCAATGGCTGGACAGATGAGGAAATGCTGGAAGAGTATGGTTATAACTCTCAGGTGCGGTATGCACTTGGATTACGGCGATTGGGGGAAGGAGATTTTGACGAGAGGACGCTGTACTACTTCCGGGAAAGATTGAGCCGCTACATGCAAGAGACAGGAATAAACCTGTTGGAAAAAGCCTTCGAGAAAGTGACCGACCAACAGCTCGCGGCCTACCAACTCAAGACTGGCAAACAACGGATGGACAGCACGCAGATTGCCAGCAACATTCGTGTCATGGGGCGTTTGCAGTTGCTGGTGGAAGTGCTGCAGCGTGTTTATCGGATGCTCACCCAAGAAGATCAGGGACATTACGCTGAGGAGTTTGCGCCGTATATGCAAGGCCACGCCGGACAGTATGTTTACCATATCAAGGGACAGGACACGAGTGAACATTTACAGAAGATCGGCGAACGGATGCAGCACCTGCTGGTTGAACTTGAGTCAAATTACGCCCGGGAGCCGGTCTACCGGATGTTGATGCGCGTATTTGGCGAACATTTCCGGGTGGAAGAGAAAACATTAAAGATCAAGGAGAGTAAAGAACTGAGTGCCAACAGTCTGCAATCCCCGGATGATCTGGAAGCCACTTACAGGCAGAAAAACAATAAGTCCTTCAGAGGATATGTTGCCAATCTAACAGAAACGTGTGATCCGGAGAATCCACTGCAACTCGTTACCAAAGTCCAGGTGGCTGCCAACCACACAGATGATGCTGAGTTATTGGTGGAAGCCTTACCCAATTTGAAGGAACGTACTGATTTAGATATTCTCTACACGGATGGTGGTTATGGCAGTCCCGATGCGGACAAGACCTTGCAGACTAATCAGGTTGAACAAATCCAGACTGCCATTCGGGGCAGGATTCCCAATCATGAGAAGCTAAACTTATCCGATTTTGAGATCAAACAAACCGGGAAAGGTGTTCCCACGCGGATTACCTGCCCGCAAGGACAAACAGCAGCGGTTCACACAAGCAGCCAGAAGAAAGCTTATGTGGCTCACTTTGAGGACGAGATCTGTCTGGCCTGTCCCTTATTACCAAAGTGTCCGCTTCAAAGGGGTAAACGCGATCTTAGGTTTCATCTGCGCTTTAATCAGAAGCAAATCAATATGTCTGAGCGACGCCGGAGGAGTCTGATTCATCAGGCAGAAGGGCGCAACTTACGGGCGGCTGTTGAAGCCACAGTCCGCCAGGTGAAACATCCTTTCCCGGCTGGCAAGCTGCCGGTGCGAGGCAAGTTCAGGGTATCCTGTATGGTGATAGGATCGGCAATGATAACCAACATTCGCCGCATCCAACGCTATCTGGAGCAGGAATGCTCCCAGGAACAACCTTCTGTTTCTTTTTTTGTTTTACTTAAAGCTGTTTTTCGTGGTTGGATGGCGCCCCAAATGATAAAACTGGCAGGATTTGGTTGCTAAATATTTGTTTTTGCAGGCAAGTCATTAATATTATATACATGATAATTTATTATGATTCTAAATAGTCCGAATCATATTTGTCAGAATTCAAGATATTTTACATTTTTTATTAGAAATGATTCTATTTCGATGTCTGCTATGCTTTGATTTATGCAAACCCCAAGGGCACAATTCCCAAATTCGTGTGTAACTCTAAAGGAAACAATAATCACTCAT
>JBDRQK010000269.1:0-3037 GCA_043826315.1 Chloroflexota bacterium | reverse complement strand
GCGGAGATCCGGCCATGATGCCTCATCCTTTCGGTGCTATCGATCCTTTAAACCAGGAAGTGCTGTCCGTCGCCCTCGCCCCGGCAGAGGTCAAAACTATGAGAGTCCGGAACCCGGGCAAGGATCTCCTGCAGATCATAGCGGAAAAATATGCCATTGATGAAAAGGCCGGGGCTGATTGGCCGAAGCAACCCGTAACCGTAGGCTTACCGCCTGATTGGGATGAGGCCTGGCTGGAGCGAACCCCGATCAAGCCGATCAAGAAAGTGATACCGAAACCGAAAGGTATTAAAATTGTTGGATTGAAGAGACTTTGAACATTTTCACCTCTTCATAAAAGAATCATGGAGGAACACCAATGAAAAAGCGATCTTGGGCGATAGCCCTTCTGGGCGTCGCCATTTTTATTATGAGCGTTGGCGGTTACCTGATTGCCGGGACAGTTTCTAAGGGAACCATTGGCAAGCAAGATCTCCAGATGTGGTATTCGGGTGACTCTGCAAGGACATTCGGGAGAACGACCTCTCAGGGTTACACTATGACGCTCAACAAACTGGATTGGCAGGGCGTTGACGTTCTCCAGGTATTCGGCGGAGGGGTTGCCCCGAACAGCACGACCATTGCCTCTTGCTTGACGGATATCGCAGCCTACACGGACAATCTGCAACTCTGGTTTGCCCCGGGCACGTGGCAGATCACGCAAAGCCATACGTTCAGCTCCAACCATTACTTGAACTTCGCTCCAGGGGCCATACTCGACACCGATATGTCGATCCGAAGCGCGACCTATGCGTGGGCCTTATCCGGAAGTGGCACGAATGAATATTACCTTACAACCGCAGCCGGAGGAAACCCTTCTCTAAGCGAACCAACATCTATAATCGAGAACTCCACGGCCATGACGGTAGGGACGGTTGGTTCTCTCGCAGCGGGAGAGTGGGATTGGGGAGACAACGATACTCTTGGATATAGTACCGTCTACGTTAGGCTGACGGATAGCGCCGATCCTGACGGAAAGGCCACAGGGTATGTCGAGGCTGGATACACCATTACTCCTTACTCCCCCGCCAACATAATCGCGCAGCCGAATCAGCAGGTGGTTAGTGGGACGGTGACTTTCAGCGTTGGTGGGGTTGCTTATCCTGATTGGTGGCAAGCAAACACAACGCCTGGAACAACAGACATGACGGAGGCTCTCCAGGCATGTGCTGATAGCTTGCCCAATGGTACAATAGCAATCAGCGAGAATATATACAAGGCAACGAATAAAATAACCATCTCTAACAAGCAGATCACAATAAAGGGTATGGGGATGGGAATAAGTGTTATAAAATGGATCGGAACCGCAACGGGGGGTATAGAATATAGTAGCAATGATGTTAAGGATAATCTCACAATTAGGGATATAACTTTGATAACTGATTATGCAGGAGGGGGCAATGCCATTAGTGCCGATTGGCCTACTGAGACATCTTCCACATTCAGTAATTGTCTCATTGAGAATGTAGAAATAATTCCGCTTGTTCAGGCTGATGACTACTGGACAAATGGCATAATATTGGAAGATGCTTGGAATGCAGTTATTTCCAATGTGCAAATTTCTGGAAAAACAGACACAAGATCCATGACGAATGGCATATATTTGAAGGGCATGACCATCACTCCATTTATAGATAAAAGTAATATTTATTTGGCGGCCACGGGAATACGAATAGAAGGAGGATCAGAGGGAATCAATGTTTCACAATGCACTTTCGTTGCCGTTACTAATGGTATTCTTTTCAATACTGCTGTCTCTGTAACCCATGCCGTCATATTCGGCAACCATATTGCCGCAGATCTATATGGTGTTTATGGAGTGAATCGCCCACATATTTTCATAACACAAAATTAAATTTATAAAAGAACGGACAGTGTTTCTGATTTTGTTGGCATATACCTTGATTCTGCTAGTGATAATGCCATTATTGAAGGAAATATTATTTATCAGGAAACGGGGGGAACAGGAACTGATAGCGGTATTGTTATTGATTCTGATGCTACAATTATAGTTGGGAATGTTATTAACCAAATGGAAATAGGAATCTCACTAACGTCTGGTTCGGTTAATGCCCAGGTTTCATTGAATAGAATATTTAATATGACAACTGCGATGATAAACGCTGGAACATCAAATATTTTTAATGATAATTGGCCCATCCAAAACTTTACCGTTTTTGTGGCCGATGATGCTACCCCTTCAGTACAAAATACCCTTAGCGGTATTTTTCTGACAGCAAATGTAAATGCGACAACAATTACAATGTTTGATGATGGTTATATCGGTCAAGGCATAACCGTTTTTATTCAGGATGCCGTGACAACACTTGATTTCACAGGTACATATCTTTATGGAAATGCTGGGGTTGATTGGAGTCCTGGATCTGGGGATTGGATGGAGTGCGTATTTGATGGCACAGGCTGGAAATGTGCCATCCATGACTGCACTGCTTAAATTAGAGGGCAAGCTAAATGAAACCTAAAAACGGCACAATAGTCGGAGATTAAGGTGTGCCCAAATATCACTACTTTTCCAGAACGATTGATATGGAAGGCATGGACCCTGAGCCACCTTACGGATGTTCTGCCTGGATTCATGAGAATCTTCATAAGCATCAACATCAAAGGGAAGGTTGGAAGTTCATCCTGAGATACTTCCTGCACCCTTGGCGATACGAGAGGCCTGCCTACTACGCCCAACTCTGCTATCTCGTTCAAGAAGATTTAATTCAAGACCGCTTCTCCTGGCTTCGAGACATCTTGGAACAAGGATACAAAGACGCAACACCCGACAAAGTGGAGGATCTTTTAGATGAAATCGGCCTTTAAATGGATCGGCATATTTCTGTCAGTCGTAGTTATCGCCTACTTCGTACCCCAGATCACGCAGCATTTGGCTATGAGGGGCACAGTCACGAAGGGCCTCATTGGGAAGCAGGATCTCGCCCTCTGGTACTCCGCGGATAGCGCCCAAACCTATACCCGTTCAACGTCAGAA
>JBDRQK010000268.1:0-4275 GCA_043826315.1 Chloroflexota bacterium | reverse complement strand
TTCGAGACCGGATGAGCGCAGGTATTTCCCACCGAAAATATTCCAGGTACCCTTCACATTATACCAACCTGCCTTGGAGCCATTGAAGGTGGAGTTAAAACCGGTGGTGGGCATTGCCACCGTGAAGGTCTTATATACACTGTATGGTTTCCAGACGCCACCCACTTTCGCCCTTACTCTCCACTTATAGGTTGAAGCATAGGGTAAGACATTTGTGGGGGTGTTCGAGCAGGTTGTCGATCCACATACACCTGATGTGACTGTCTTGGTGTAGACAAGCGTTGTGCCACGATATAGTTGGTACAGATAATTTGTGGCTCCGCTGATCTTGCTCCACTGGTAGGTCGGTGTCGTGTCCGTGATGGTTCCAGTTGGTTTTAACGGTGTCGGGATGACCACGGGTGCTGCGACAGTGAAGTTCTTATAGGCGCTGTATGATTTCCAGACTCCACCTATTTTCGCCTTTACTCTCCACTTATATGCAGCGTAGGCCAGGGTGTTGGTGGGGGTGTTCGAGCAGGTCGTCGTTCCACACACATCTGATGTGACTGTCTTGGTGTAGACAAGCGTTGTGCCCTTATAGAGTTGATACTGATAATTTGTGGCCCCGGTCACCTTGCTCCACTGGTAGGTCGGTGTCCTATCCGTGATGGTTCCCTTAGGATTTAATGGGGTCGGGATGACCGATGGTGCTGCAGCCTGAAGGTTGACAATACTGCCCGATTGAAGCGCCATGCCGGAATAACTGCCCCCCCAGGTCATGGTCTGATCACCGCTGGAGTGCCAGGTGTCATGGATGTAGATGGTGTTGCTGGTCGTGCTGTAGCCCACACCCACGATCGAGTGACCCGCCAGGTTCAGCAGCACAGGTCGCCCGGCGTTGATCTCGCTCTTGAAGTTCGCCAGCGAAAAACCGCCTGCATACTTGTTATCGGTCGGCTGGTTGTAACAATCCGTGACCGTGTAACCCTTCTTTTCATAGAACAGCTTACGGCCATAGGTGCCATCCACTTGTGCAATCGTATAGGAGCCTTTGCCGCTATTCAGGGTCTGCATAGCTGTACAGGTCAGTTTGCTGGAAGAATTGTAATTATAGAACCAGGTGCTGCCATCCGTGCTGTAGTAAGCGGATTGGCTGGTCTTCATGTAGTCGCCTATGGCTGTACCCCAGGTGTGCTGCGTCCAGCCGCCGGTGATATACGGGTCATTGGCACTGCTGCCGTACTTGACCCAGTAGTCATCGATCGAGCCCTTCAATGCAGCAGCCCTTCCGTCCACCCCCTTGTGCGAGGCGATCAGCGGGTTGTTGGGATAGGTTTCATACCCATCATTCCAGCTCGGCCAGGAGGTGTCAGTCAGGGGCATCACCCCACCGGCTGTCGGCCCGGTGTACATGTTCGCATACCCGTTGCGGTCGTAGTACCCGGCGATCATGGCTCCCGAGACCGCTGAACAGCCAAACACCCAGCTGTAGGTCGGTACTGTCAAATGGCTGGCCATCATCGACTGCGGGTCGATCGAGGCAGTCTCAGCCTCGTAGCCCAACGGAGGCGAAGAGGGCCCATGGATGCCTGTCGCTACCAGGGAGGTCCCATCCTCGGCGGTGTACGTATCGACCGTCAAATATTCCGTGCTGGTTTCACCGGTTGCGATCGGCGGTAACTCATCCGCCTGTGCACTTCCAAACGAATTTCCCAGGCTGGTTACAACAAGAACCATCACTAAAACTAATGTCCATATTCCAAGCGATCTTACTTTCACTTTTGAAGTCATGCTCTTCCTCCTGTTCGGATTATATTTCTGGCTGCCAGCAACCAGATGGTTTAACCAATAATCAATTGAATATTTAAAACAACGCTTTTAATAATTTTTTAAATTATTCGCTCCTTATTAATGTGACATTAAACTTCCAGGTAGGATACGGTTCTTGAGTTCGTTTAAAATAATCCATCAACCCTTTGCCTCAGTTGAGCGGGAATTTCAGAAGAAGACAACCATAAAGGCGATCATTATGAAGACTTGTTTTCATCTTGGGTGAATGTTTTCACTAATAATTATACATAAATTGTTATCAATTGCAAGTGTCTAAGGTCAGTTTTCAGGAATTGCCTTCAGCAAACGCTGGCAGGGATAGAGGTGGTCAACCGGAACACAGCGGGGTTACCTGATTTTCGATTCTCAACCCAGGCTGAAAAGTCTTTTTTGGTTGGATGGCTGAAATCCTGGTTAAATAACCATTTCAGATCCCGACAGAAGGTCAAGACAGACCTTGATCCTGGCAAAATCGGATCGGTTCGCGGTTCTGGCAGGAAAATTTAACTCCAAATAAAAATGCCCTTCATTTTCCGGGAAGTTCCGAGGTATTTATTCGATTATATGTGAGACAACTTATCTTATGGGTTGTGATGGATATCGAAATTCAACCTGCAGAATCAATGACAGGATAAACCTCAATAAAAGGAGTATCCTGTCTTGTTGTTTAGTGTTTTGCAATTTATCTGGTTATTAATCGAATCGCGATAAATCTTGCCATTAAGGAAAAGGGAAACGATCCAGGGGATCCCATGATCCATCACCTTGTCCTGATAAAACAGGTTCTTCTGAAATTGAACCTGCTGAAGCTGTGATCGGTGTCAACTTTGCCCAATTTGCACTATACCGGTTGAGGGTGGATGATCTATAAAATATTAAACCAACCCGACCGCTACTAAATCTTGAATCTGAACCATTAAAAACAAGGGAGTCATTGATATAGAACTTAAGGTTGTTGCCATTTACAACTGCTTTTAATGTATTCCATCCTCCTTTAATAATATTCGTTGCATCCTGCCAACCATCTGATGGGCTGGCATTCCATAGATCATTCACTTTTTTGAAGATCCCAAATTTCCCATTTTGGTCAATAAGGAAGTAATAACCATTTTTCCAACTATTATCTGTTGCATTGAATGTGGGATTTCCCCGGATGATAAGCCCATTTAAATAGTATTCTGCATCTTTTATCCTGGCTTCATAAGTAAAGTCTGTGAAGTTCTTGTTGTAGCTGCTGCTTGAATATTTATTAGTTACCGCACCACTGTTGTAGAAGGTAGTACTATTAATTCTCCATGTTCCTCCCGGGTGTTTCTCCCAACCAATGTATTCCCCATTAAATTGTGAATTGAATCCTGTTGATGGTTGCACAACCGTGAAGTTCTTATACGCACTCCAGCTTTGCCATTTTCCTCCAACATAAGCATGGACTCTCCATGAATGCGCTGCGTAGTCTAAAACTTTATTGGGAGTGTGCGAACAAGTCGTGTTTGTACAATTACTGGTAAGAATATCGGGGCTGGTGAAGATCGTTGTAGTACCCTTCCTGATTTGATATTGATATTTAGTCGCATTAGCGATCTTGGTCCATGTGTATTTCGGCTTCGTAACCGTGATGGTCCCACTCGGTGTTTTTGGTGTCGGGACGACCACCGGTGCAGATTGAAGAGTAACAATACTGACCGATTCAAGCACCATTCCTGAATAACTACCCCCCCAGGTCATGGTCTGATCACCGCTGGAGTGCCAGGTGTCATGGATGTAGATCAATTTATCTGTTGGTGTGGAACCCCTATATCCTACACCCACAATGGAATGTCCTGCTAGATGAAGCATGACCGGATGCCCGGCGTTGATCTCTGCCTTGAAATCAGCCAATGAAAATCCTCCGGCAATTTTGTTATCCGTTTGTTGGCTGTAACAATCTGTAACTGAATAACCCTTCTTTTCATAGAATAGTTTTATGCCGTAGGTTCCATCTTTCATGAACACATTATTAGTCACCATAACTGCGCAAGTCAGCTTACTGGCGGAATCAGTGTAATTAAAAAACCTGGTGGAACCATCCTTATTGGTGTAAGCAGATTGGCTGGTCTTCATGTAGTCGCCAATGGCACTCTCCCAGGTGTGTCGTGTCCAACCACCGGTAATGTAAGGGTCTTTCAGAGTACTTTGATATTTCACCCAGTAATCATCGATGGAACCCTTGATTGTCCTCCCATCCACACCTTGATGTGAAGCGACCAGAGGATTATTAGGATAGGTCTCATAACCATCATTCCATGTCGGCCAGGAGGTGTCCGTCAAGGGCATCACCCCACTGGCTGTCGGCCCCGTATACATGTTCGGGTATCCGTTGCGGTCGTAGTACCCGGCGATCATGGCACCCGAAACCGCAGAACACCCAAATACCCAATTATAAGTTGGTACGGTCAAAATCTTTGCAGTCGCAGGAAATTCTGT
>JBDRQK010000267.1:0-5929 GCA_043826315.1 Chloroflexota bacterium | reverse complement strand
ATGTACCGGATCATGGAGATTTGCGCTGGACGGTGGATACACCTGCAGACCTGGAATTCATACGGCAGGTGTATGCAAGTTTTAACGGCCGCGATGATTTCTCCTGGCAGGATATGCTCAGCCTGGTTCAAAATAACCCGGATCTTGCCAGGATCAATTCTGCCGAAAAGCATAAATCCCTGCTTGAGATCGACGAAAGAAGTGTGAAACCCTGAATTATGGCTTATCTAACGATTTTTTCGGCTCCCAAGTCTTTTTCCGACCCCCACATCGCAACCATTCAGCGTAATGCCATACGATCCTGGCGTGAGTTGGGAGCGGATGTGGATGTGATCCTGGTTGGTGAAGAAGAAGGGTTGGCAGAAGCTGCCAGGGATCTGGGTGTAACGCATATATCGCAGGTGTCCCGCAACGAACATGGAACACCCCTGGTGAGTTCGATCTTTACTGCTGCCCGGGAAAACAGCTCTTCAGCATTGTTGGGGTATGTAAATGCCGATATCCTGCTCCTCCCAGATCTTTTGCCTGCGATCCGCTATATGGCGGAAATGGTGAAAGAATTTATCCTGGTCGGGCAGCGTTGGGATCTGGATGTTTGGGAAGTATTGGATTTTTCCGATGGATGGGCAACTCGCTTGCGCCATGACATCAATTCACATGGTAAGTTGCATCCCCCCGCCGGAAGTGATTATTTCATCTTTCCACGGTCTTGTTATCAGGATATCCCTGATTTTGCCATCGGGCGGGCCGGGTGGGATAATTGGATGATCTATCAGGCTCGTAAGCAGGGTTGGCTGGCGGTGGATGCCACCCGGGTCATCACAATTGTCCACCAGGGGCATGATTACGCACATCTTCCGGAAGGAAAAACACACCGTCGGGTGCCTGAAACAGATGAAAATATTCGCCTGGCTGGTGGCAGGGAGATCACCCGTTTTTCTCTTGTGGATGCTGACCGCAGACTGGTTACCGGTCTGCAGATTGATCGGAAATGGGAAATGGCAACCCTCCGCAGGGTGATTGAGACCTACCCGTTGTTAGCGTGGAACAATTATGGCATGACCAGTCAAATTACCGCCTTTTTTCACAGACTCAAGTACAAACTCGGTAAATCCAAGGAGAATAAGTGAGCTGATCTTACCTCACTCTGACTTGATATGAAAACGATATTTATCCTCCTGGATCATGGATTGGCACATGCTTATTTCTTTGAGACCGACCTGGCGCAGCAGTTGACCCGCAGCGGGTTGCGGCTGGTTTTCCTTGTGCCCGAGAATATGCAGGCTTTGCTTCAGCAGAAGTACCCCGGTGAGAATCTCATTTTCGAATCGATGCGCGAAAAGGAAATATTTGCCTATCGGAAAGCGCACCAGGAAGGAATCCAGGAATTGTATGAATATGTACGCCGGGTTGGCATGTCTGGCAGGGGACCATTATCCTATGTGGATACAGCCAAACGCCGCAAGGAATTTGAGGCACGCGGACGGCGCAAATGGCAGTTGATCCTGCTGCGCCCGTTCATTCAGCTTATGCGCCGCTCGCAAAAGGTGCGGAACGCTTATCGTCGATATTTCCAAGACCGGTTTTCACCGGAATTGTATACCGACCTGTTTGACGTGTACCAACCGGAACTGGTGGTTTCAAATATGGCTGGTTGGCGCATGGACCAATACTTGCTGCGCGAGGCTAACCGGCGCAGAATTCCAACGGCAGTGGTGATCGTCGGTTGGGATAACCCCAGCAGCCAGGGTCTGCCAGGCGCAGATATAGATCATTTTAATGTCTGGTCAGAGATCCAGAAGCAGGAGCTGGTGACTTCTTCTGATATAGTGCCGGACAGAATCCATGTGGGTGGTATGCCTCTCTTCGACAGCTATATCAGCCGCAAATGGGTCATCCCGCGCCATGAATATTTCAAGATGCACGAGCTGGATCCCGATAAAAAATTGATTGCTTTTGCTGCCACTGGCTTGAATTTTTCACCCAACTCGCACATGATCAAAGCCCTGGCGGAACTGGTGGGTAACCAGCAATTGGGTCAACCCTGCCAGTTATTGATCCGCTTGCACCCCAATCATTTTAAGGATGTACCGCGTTACAGGCATGAAGCCAAGGCTATTTATGCTTTGGCCAGGAGCTACCCGCATATTCATATTGTGGAGCCGCGTGAAATGCCCGGTGATCTTGAGCGTTATGCAGGTGAAGATTACCCGGAGAAAGCCTCCATGATGGCTCATTGCGATGTCCTTGTGACGCTTTACTCCACCATGGTGGTGGAAGTAGCCATCCAGGATAAACCGGTTGTGAATGCCTGCTTGCCCACGAATGAAGGTTATGGAGATGATTTTTGGGTACCCATTCTGGAAGTACCCACGTTCCCGACCTCAAAACGGGTCAATGCCAGTGGTGCCGGCAGGCTGGCACGCACCAAAGACGAGTTGGCACAAATCCTGGGAGCTTACTTGCAAGACCCAACTCTGGACGCAGACCAACGTCACCAATTCCTTCAACAGGAACTGACTTATTTGAATGGTGAAGCCACCACCCGGACCGCCAATTTCCTTCTGGGTCTGGTAGATCTCCCCCATCAACACACCAAGTGAGGAACGTTATATGAATGAAAAAATAAAATCTCTCTTTGTATCCCCGGATCTATCCATCCTGGCTGCAATGGATGTTATCGAGAATGCCCCCCCGCACTCAGGTATCTCCGGAATTGCCATAGTTGTGGATGCTGAAAATCATCTGCTGGGTGTGGTTACCGATGGGGATATCCGCTCGGCTATTTTGCACAAGATCAGCCTGGATGAAAAAGTATCTGCCATAATGACAAAAGATCCCATCACTGTAGCCAGTCATGCCAATTTGATGCACATGTATCAGGAGGCTATGGACCTGCTTAAAGGTCGTACCCGCATGCTTGATCGCGCCGCTGGCAAGATCCTGGTCATTGACGAGGAGCGACGAGTGGAGGATATTGTTTCTCTGCTTTCCCTGTGGCAGCAGGCCGACATCAAGACCAAGAAAGTGGCTGTGTTGGGATTGGGTTTTGTGGGACTGACCCTGGCTGTCGTCCTGGCCGATGCTGGTTTCCATGTTTTGGGTATTGAATCCCAAAAATCGGTGGTTGAAATGCTTAAGAAAAGCACCCCCCATTTTTACGAAGCCGGGCTTGCCAACCAGCTGCGCGCGCATATCGGCAGGAATCTGGAAGTTGACAATAAGCTGAGCGATAGTACTTGTGATGTGTACATTGTCTCGGTTGGTACCCCCATTGATGAGAACCACCAGCCCGTCATGGGCTTTGTTGAAGAAGCCTGCCGTGCCATTGGGCGGGTGATGAAATCAGGTGATACCATCATGTTGCGCTCGACTGTGCCGGTTGGTACCACTCGCAATGTCTGTTTACCCATCCTGGAACAGGAATCAGGTCTGGTGGCTGGTCGCGACTTTTCTCTTGTTTTCGCCCCGGAGCGGACAGTCGCTGGCAAGGCTTTGAAAGAGCTGCGCGCCCTGCCCCAGATCATTGGTGCATTGGACAGCCAGGGAGCCGAAGTGGCGACTGCCATGTATCGTGAGATCACCCCCACCATTATCAACCTGGATTCCATTGAAGAAGCCGAGATGGTCAAGCTGGTTAACAATACTTTTCGGGATACCATCTTTGCCTTTTCCAACGAAGTTGCCCTGGTATGTGATAGCTATAACCTCGACGCCATCAAGGTCATTACTGCTGCAAATGAAGGCTATCCACGTGATCCAGTGCCATTGCCAAGCCCGGGTGTGGGTGGGGTCTGTTTGAAGAAAGATCCCTATCTCCTGCAGGTGTCTGCACAGGCAAAGAACATTGAAACGACCATCCTGGGACGCAGCCGGATCGTTAATGAATATATGCCCATGCATGTTTACCAGAAATTTGCACGTTTTTGCACCATGAACGGGATCAGATTATCGGAAGCGCGTGTCTTCATTGCCGGTTTTGCCTTCAAGGGCTGGCCGGAAACCTCGGATATGCGCGATTCACCCACGCTGGAATTGGTCAGATTGCTGCACCAGGCTGGTGTGAGAATTGTTGGATTTGACCCGGTTGTCAAGCAGGAAAACCTGGATTTGCTGGAAGGCATCCAGAGTGTCTCCCTGGAAGACGGTTTCAAGGATACGGATGCCATTTTTATCATGAATAATCATCCATCCTATGAAGATTGGAGCCTGATATCCCTGTTGGAGACAATGAAGAAACCAGGATTGTTTGTGGATGGCTGGTCCATGTTCCGCATGGATGAGATCGTGCATGTCGAGGGGATCAGTTACAGTTCAGTCAGCAAGGATTGGTGGGAGTAATCAGGTGGATGGCGACAATGTCTGAAAATCCTGTTTACGTTATCATACTGGCTGGTGGTCAGGGCATTCGTCTCTGGCCGATCAGCCGGAAAGCGTGCCCCAAACAATTCCTGGATCTTACAGGAAATGGACGAAGCCTGCTCCAGGAGACGGTTCGTAGAGCGTTGGAATTGACAGGTTCCATTCGCCAGGTACTGGTGCTGACCCAGTCAGCCCATGCTAACCTGGTGCGAGAACAGGTGGCTGACCTGCCGGCAGAAAATCTGTTGATCGAACCAGTGGGGCGTAATACCGCCGCCAGCCTTGGATTGGCAGCTATTACACTTTCACAAAAATCAGGTACAGCAGGATCTTCCAGTGCTGTCATGCTGACCCTGCCGGTTGACCACATGTTTAAGGATGAAAAACCGTGGATTACGGCAGTGCGAACGGCAATTGAGGTTGCCGGGCGAATGAACAGCCTGGTCGCTATTGGTTTGCAGCCAACATATCCTGCCACCGGTTTTGGATACCAGCATCTGGGTGACAAAAAAGACCTGGACCAGCCCCTGGCAGTGCATGCCATCCAGGACTTTGTTGAGAAGCCTTCAATAAAAGTGGCCCAGACGTATCTTGAAAGCGGTCAATACCTGTGGAATACAGGTACCTATGCCTGGAAGGTTGATGTTTTTTTGGCCGCACTTGAAGAACATGCCCCGCAGTTATTCTCCGGTCTCAAATCGCTTGGAACCCCGCTGGATGCAGCAATATTGGCGAAGGTATATCCGGCTTTCGCCAACATCTCAGTCGATTATGCTGTTATGGAAAAAGCGAAAAATGTGCTGACAGTACAGGCAAATTTTGAGAGGATCGATGTCGGTTCCTTGGGGTCACTGTCCGAGATCCGGCAGCCCGATGCCCAGGGAAATGTCAGTATAGGCCAGGTATTGATCCAGGACAGTCAGGACAACATTGTATTCAGCGATCATGGCCTGGTAACGCTGCTGGGTGTAAAAGACCTGATCGTGATCCGGGCAGGTGAGATCGTCCTGGTTTGCCCGAAGGATAAAACCCAGGAGATCAAGAACGTTGTCGCTGAATTAACCCGGCGTGGACAGGAAGCGTACTTATAAAGCGATGGGAGTTCAGGGAAATTTGGAATCAAAGTTGGTGCGGGCTGTGCTGTTCGATTGGGATGGGACCCTGGTGAATTCGTTGGATGTCAAGATCCGCAACGCCGGTTTATTGTTTCACCAACGTTTTGATCTGCCTCCCGGTCAGGTGGAAAAGGCTTACCAAATTCATTCAGGCATTCCACGCCGCCAGTTGTTCAATGCCATCCTGGCAGACCTGGGACAACCCGCACTGAATGATGAAAATTATGCCTCGCTCAGCTGGGCATTTTCAGACGTGAATCGAAATACCCTGCGGGATCGTTCGATACAAGGCTTGATACCGGAAGCAACCGCGCTGGTTCTTGAGAGCCTGCTGCAAATCGGCTGCCTGTTGTTTGTCTCCAGTTCTGCGGTGACTGATGAGATCAAGGATATTGCAGGAAACCTGGGACTGGCTGATTATTTTATGAGATCGGGCGGCGATATCTATGGTT
>JBDRQK010000266.1:0-4995 GCA_043826315.1 Chloroflexota bacterium | reverse complement strand
GTGGATTTTCCCGAGGCTGCCGGACCATCGATCGCAATTATGTTCGGTTTCGTCATTCTACCTGCCTATAAAATTTTTTATTTTCAGAAAATTCTTAAATCAAGATGGATCAATATAAGTTGAGCAGGTTATTTTCCCAATCAATTGTTCATTAATCATAACAAAACAATTACGCCGAATGATGTCAAGGGATGGAAGGATCCAACCCCGCCCCTGCAACCTGAAACAGATCTTCCCTGGCCCAGAGAACAACAAAATCGGACTGGTCCGGTATTTTCCTGTAGGCGATCCAACGCAACCAGCCATCCAGTGGTAAACCATCCCAAATGGGTGTCTTTCTTATCAAAAAATCCTGACCCCGGTATGCAGATGAGATCCTCATCTCAATTCCCTTCGGAAGGATCACCAGATCGGGTGAGGCATCCAAAGGCAATGCATCCACCACATCCACTTGCCAATCTCGCAACAACCACAACAGGGCAGGAGAGTTCAGATCGGTTATTGTGGTAACCATTAATCTTTTTGTTTGTCCTCGCCGCCAAACGGAAAGATCCTTGACTGTTTTTTCCAGCAGATCTGCCTGGATAAATTGCGGCGCAGGTTGCCAGAGTTCGGTTGAAAATGCCTGCCTTAAACCGCTGGCATTAAATGCGGCACTGATTGTGAACAACAGCAGCGCAAGCGTCCATCCCCAAAAAAGACCTCTAAAGACGATCTTTTCATCCCAGATCGCAGCCAACAGGAACATGCTTAATATAAATATCAGCAGCGCACCCAGCATTAATATTATGCGCGATCTGAATATGGTTGGATCATTAAATCCGGATGAAAGGCTGATCAGATCCAGCCAGATATATACCATGAAAGCAAGCATAATAACACTGGCTAATATAATTTCCCATTTTTTTGCCGGATCGAATTCCAATTGGCGGTCCAGTTCAATTACTGCCAGGCTCCAGACTGGTAACAGCATCCAAACCAGATCCTTTGTTTGTCGGGCAGTGTAAGAGAGCACAAGCAGGAAATAAACAGCCGTCAATATGCCAAGTTTAATGATGGTCTTGTCCCGTTTCAGGATCCCGCGCACAAGGCTGATCACACTTAAGGTCAATGCCAATGGAGCATATACCAGCAAGGTGACCGGGAATCTCCATAAGGGCAAGCGGACAGGAGACCACCAACCAGTTATAAAATCCGCAATCGATCCCGCCCAGGCGTTCAATCCATTGGGAACCAGGAAAAGCATGGTCCCAACCAGGAGCAATGTTCCTGCCCCCCATACCAGGGATGTCCTTAAATTATTTTCTGAAAGGGTAGGGATCGATTCGTGGTCATCGACTAATTCTTCATCTTTCCGGGAGGTTTCGATCTTTTTTCTTTTGCCAGCATAATTTATGATAAGCCAGCTCAATCCTAACCCGAAGGATCCAAACCAGGTTGCAGAACCGCATAACAGCGTCACACCACCCAGGCTTCCAGCCAACTTGTACTTCCTTGATTGCCAGGCAGCCAGGCATAAACCCATAAAACCAACTGCCATCATCTGGCTTTCAACCGACCGGGAAAAAGCCAGCATTCCGGGATCCAGTGCCAGTGCGAAAGCCAGGAGAATGGCTGCTGTGCGACCCAACTGCTTTTGAAATGCAACCGGTACCAGGACCAAACCAGACCCGACCAAAGCCGGCCAGAAACGGGCCATGAAATTGCTGGTTCCAAATATGAAGAAGTTAACTGCGGTCAGCAGCAGGTAAGCCGGTTGTCCACCCAATAAAGGTTTGCTCCCCCGGGCGATCTCTGCTGCCTGGAGAGCCCATTTCGCTTCCAGATCCGTCAATGGTTGCGCACCAAGGTTGATAAAGCGCAAAACCAACGCCAAAAAGAAAGCCAGGGAAAAAAGGGTTTGCTCAAGTGTAAACCGTCGAGAAGATGTCATCATGCTCATAATTTTACTGTGAAAATATTGTACCCGGGTTCAGATTAAACGGATAAAAATAAGTCATATTCATTCTCACGGAGCAGGATAAATAACCACGCTGCCTTTTAAGTAGATGGGTTGCAAATTCGTGATAAATTTTGATTCATTTACCCTGTAAGTACTGCGCTCAAGGCTGCCAATATAAATATAACGGATGTCATACTTTTCCAGGATCGTCTCTGCCTCGCTCCAACTTGAGGTTTCATATAATAACTTGACATCTTCAAGTCTATTCCCCTGAGGTGTTGAACTTCCGCGCCATTGTGCTTCATGCCCTGGCCAGCCAAGCACGGTAGGCAGCCCGGTCAAAGTCGAGATGCGGGCAAAAGAACTATAGCTGCCACCCACTGCTTCCACAACAACCCCATCTTGGGCTTGCTTAAGCCACTCAATGGCCATTGCTTCATCCGGATCGTAATGCTGAAGATACGCAGATCCATCCAGGTTCCAGCCAAAATCCGGCTTAAATCCATTGGTTTTTGTCATCACCCCTAAAACAGTATAGGTTACTGTCATCAGCAATGTGAAGAACAAAACCAGGCGAAACAACCAATCCCAGAATCCGGATAATTTGATCAGCAGCATGGCTGTACCAAAAGCTGCTGCCAGGCTCCACAGCAACCAGACCTGGTAATAAAATTTAAATATAGTGTTAATACGCCAGCCAAACTGATCTCGCAGAAAAACAAAATCCGGAGCAAGTACCAGCAACCCGCCGAACAGGATAAGCATCAACACGAACGGGATCGAATCCTTTTTTTCCTGTTTTTCAAGAATCCCTGACAGGGTATCTACCTGTCCCTGGACGGGATGGTGCTTAATCCTGGTAAGAGCCCCTGATAACAATGCCAAGGCACCCACCAGCGAGGCAACCATCGTCAGCAAACCACCAATGTAAAGCAATCTGCGCTGACTTGCAAGCTGGAACAAAGTCACCAGGTCAGGGACTCCTTGAGATTTGAAAAATGCATCGGCAACATCAGGCCTGCGCAAATACACCAACCAGCTTCCCAACCAGGTAAGACTCCAAAGAGCAAGGACAAGACCCAAAACAGCAAGAAGTGCCATTTTCCAATTGGCTTTCATTTTTTGAAAGAAAACGAGGTAAGCCAGGTATGAAAAGATAGGCAACAATAAACCAGCAAACATTACCCAGAGGTGTGCGCCGCGCGTTGGATTTACAACGTTGGGAAGAATTCCACCTGCCTGTGATGAAAAACCGATATAAAAGGGAACGTACAGAAGCAAACTGCCTGTCCCGACAATCAGGGCATACCCCAATGTCTCTTCGATGCGGCGCCAACCCCAACCAGCCTCAATCGTGCGATGTAATAAAAAGGCGCTGCAGACCAATGCCGCACCTATAAGGATGTCCCAGGTATTAAGAAAAGCCAATCCACCCAATACCAGCATGGGAATCAACAATCCCTGCCATTGAATGGGGAAAGAAATACCCGCTATTTTGGTGGTCCCGCGCCAGCCACCCAGGTATAGATTTAATCCCACCCCGATCGCCAGTAAGCCGAAAGGTAGAGCAAGGACATGCGGGTGCAGGTCACCCAGTATGAAAGAAAAAACCGGAAATTCATCGATCAATTCCTGCGATACATTTTGCAGGGTGGTATCGCTGACCACGCGTGAAGCCCGCCACCACCACAAGTAACGCTCGGGCATCCAGGCAAAAGGTTGTATCGGCGCCTGGTCCAGGTCTTTGATGTCCAGCCACTTCCAAAAAGATGAATATGCTGTCCCATCTGCAGCAAATGTCCAGAACAGCCCTTTGCTGTGCAATACTTCCAAAAAGCCTTCCAGGTTGCTGGTTATCAATAAGAAAAGTGGACCGAGGACAGGCAAGACCGTTAAAGCTTTTTCAGGTATGTTTGGCTGCTTTTTTCTCAAGGCTGCCAGCAGGTTGAATAGGATCCCATAGGATCCTGTCGCGCTCAAGGCAAATACCAGGGCCAGCATCAAGTTGAAAGCAACACTGCCTGCCACACCGGTCAATTTTGCCAGCATGGCTGTCATCACATACCCGAAGTAATAATACGAAATTCCATAACCGGACAACCAGGGGTCGCGCGGAGGAAAGGTCGGTGAGCGCAAAATTGAATTGATAAAAGCCAATTCCATTGGTTTTTCCGTGCCGGTGATCTCAGGATTGGCAGCACGAATGATCGCCAGGATTGCGAAAGCCAGTAAGAATATGATCTCAACACTGATCAACATTGATAATTGTTGTTTGATCCAACTTTTCATTTCCCCCAAGCGGTTCTTGATGACCCAGATACTCAAACCTGTCACCAGTAAACCTGCCAGAACCAACCCACCCAGGTCATTTTGGGCAATTCCCAAGGATGTCAGCAACCAGAAGATGTAGCCCCACAGCAACAACCCGGCTGCCCGTGCCAGGCTGTATCCACGGTCCGCCAATGCGGGAAACAAGGCATACACCAGGGGAAAGGTCAGCCAGCTTAAAATGCTTATGGACAAATACCAGGACAGGAAAGCCATCATGTTTATTTTACTCTGCAGGCAGCTCAAAATGCCCATCTGGTTCTTCTTTGAAATCCAGAACCTTGCGGACAGCCTCAAGATTTATCGGTCCAAAGATATGCGGGAACAATTCATCCGGTTTGTCACTGCCTGGTTCCCAGCACACTTCGGAAAGAAGTTTGCCAAGATCAATAACCAGGAGTACAAGGTCTTTCTGAGCGCGATAATAAGAATCAGCTACACGCAAGACCTGATCGAGCATGGAACAATGGATAAAGCCCTCGATCGAAAGAGAATCAGCCTCATAACTGCCATTTTTACGAGCTTCATCCCAGGCTTTCCGCGTACAGATATGAAAGATGTCATCCATAAGATTTGCCGGTTTATTCCTTTCAGTAACCTGCGACTGAATAGATGATCGTCTGTCCTTCCCGGTAAACTTCGTTCCATAGGATTCCATTGTATCTATCAAATTTCAAAAGACCGGCATCAGCGGTTTCCACGTCACGATACTCCGCCCATTCCAA